>NZ_JBANSO010000059.1:0-5192 GCF_037070225.1 Vreelandella indica | reverse complement strand
GGTCAGCTTTTCAGGTACCATTTTGGAAGCGGCTGTTGGTGCTTGATGGATTGGTTAGGTTCTTGAAATCATAGCACTTTCAGCCGCTTTCTTTTATACCCTGTGAGAAATCCGGGCTAGCAAGTTTAACTGACGGAGCGCGAACAAACGATCCTGTTCTTGGGTACTCATTATGCGTTCACTACCTTGTGGAAAATATTGATCCTTGAGTAATGATTATAGTAGTCAAATGTGGATGTTATTGATTAATAAAATACACTTTCTTATGCTTTTTACAGTAAAGGGACATTAATGGCTCCGACATCGTCTGGGGCAGAATTTATCCTTTGAGCTTGAACAGAAAATATCTTGGCTTCGAGAAGTGGCATCTCCACTGCCGGTCTCACTTAGCTTTTGCCCCGAGCTCATGCAGCTTACGGAACCACTCGTTACGCTTCAGCTCGTTCATTGTCTCCACGCTACCGACCAGTGTCTCACGCACCGGCGAGAAGCCGACAAAGCCGAGGATATTGCGCTCCAGCGATTTGACGCTGTGCGCCCGATAGAGGTGGCGATAGATCACCGCTGGCATGCCCATGGTCACCACTATCCGTGCCGAGCGTCCGGTCAATCCCTTTTTTCCCAGCGGGTTGCCTTCCACATACTCGAAGGCGAAGCCTGGACGCAGCACTTGTTCCAAAAACGCTTTGACAAGAGCCGGCATGTCGCCAAGCCACAGTGGAAAGATCAGCACTAGGTGCTGGCACCAGCTGATGGATTCCTGCGCCGCCGTCAGTGAAGCGGGCAGAGGGGTCGTTTGCCACTCCTGCTGGCTGCGCAGCAGCGGAAATTCCAGAGAGGCGAGATCGATCAGGCGCACCTCATGGTCATTGGCCTGGGCGCCTTCGCTATAGTGCTCAGCAAGAGAATGACAAAGGTGCGCCTTACTGGCATCGGGATGGCCCTGCAGGATCAGGATTCGCTGGCTCATTTGGCGGGTTCTCGGTGCAATCAGAATAATAGGAGGCTGCATTCAGTATAGACATATAGGAGAGATGTTTAGACGTCATCGATACCATGTGCCGTTCTTGCTGAAAAGCGTAAGAGGGCGCCTTAGTTAGGCTAACGTTCTGATTGTGCCCGCCTTCTTTGCACCCATTACATTGTCACTGTTCCCTTAATCGTGCTTCGAGCGCCTGAGTGGGTATGGCGCGGCTAAACCAGAAACCCTGCCCCCAACCGTTGGAGCCGGCCGTTTCTAGCAGTATTTGGCGTTGTTTATCGGTTTCAATGCCCTCGGCAACAGTATGCAGGTTTAGGCTGGCGGCCATTTGCTGAATGATCGACACCAGAGCCGCGCCCTTGCTATTCGGCTTCTCTAGCTCGTTGATGAAGCTGCGATCAATCTTCAGGGTTTGTATAGAAAGGTGTTGTAGTCGGCTCAGTGAGGAATAACCGGTGCCAAAGTCATCAATAGCAAGCTGAAAGCCTTGTGTGTGAAGTTCTTCCAGCAGCCTCTCAATGGCTTCCGGGTCGGTCATCAGGGCATTTTCGGTAACTTCCAAGTGTATCCAGCAAGGATCGATATGTGGTTTCACCAAGGCAGCAAAACTTTCTGCGATACAACCCGAATGCAGCTGGTTAAGGCTGACGTTAACCGCCATGGAAAGCTTGTAGCCCTGGTCATGCCAAGCCTTCAACTGTCGAGCGGCGGTTTCCAGTACCCAGTCACCGAGAGGTTTGATTAAGCCAGTCTCTTCGACCACTGGCATGAAAGCGCCGGGCATGAGGACTTCTCCATTGGCCTGGGGCCAACGGATCAGCGCTTCGACGGCGACAATATTGCAGCTGTCGAGCTCAAAGATCGGCTGGTAATAAAGTTCGAACTGTTGGTTTTCCAACGCTTCGCGCAAGCGCGATTCCATGGCGAAGCGCTGCTGGCGGCTGGCCGAGAGGTCTTCTGAAAACAGCAGACGGCATCCACTGCCTTGACGCTTGGCTTCGAACATCGCTTTGTCGGCATTTTCGATCAACAGGGTGGCATCACGCCCATGGTCGGGGAACAGACTGATCCCGATGCTGGCGCCAATATGGTGTGTGAATCCGCCTTCCAGCATGGGTTCTGATACGTGATCAATGATCCTGTCGGCCAGCGCACAGGCGTTGGTGATAATCTCTTCCCGCGTCGAGGCGCCGCCTTGGCGAGGGTCATGATTCATCAGTACCAGGAACTCGTCGCCTCCCTGACGAATCACTTGATCGTCATTGCGCACGGCGCCTTTTAAGCGTTGGCCGACTTGAATAAGCACGCGGTCGCCCACCTCGTGCCCCAATGCATCGTTGATCAGTTTGAAACGATCGAGATCTATAAACAGCACCGCACCAGAGGTTTCATGGTGTTCTGCAGCGTCTAGCATGCCGTTTAGGTAGTGGATGAGATGGCGACGATTGGGCAGGCCGGTTAGTGCATCGGTATAGGCCAGATAATGAATTTCGGCTGACTGGTGTTGGCTTTCTCGCAGGGTGCGTAAGGCGTTTAAGCCGAAGACTAGGTTGTCGGCAAGCCGTTTCAGTAGCTGGCATTCCTCACGGCCGAAATGCTCATGATTCTGCGAGTAGATAGTCAGGCAACCCGGAGGGCCTGACTCGAAAATCAGCGGCAGGGTGATGGCCGATGACAAATCGTGAATGTACGCACGATCCTTTATATGGACCAGGGTGGGTTCCTTGGCGATATCATTAACTACTAATACCTCGCCCGAGCGCAGTGACTGACCGACTGTTCCTGATCCTTTGAGGTCTTGCCCCCAGCCGAGGGTGAGTTCTGAGAGAAAGGCCACTGCCTCTCCGGCGCTGGCCTGAATTTCGATAGGCTTGTCGGCACTGTCGATGGCAAATCCCACCCACGCAAGGTTGTAGCCCTCCTCATCGACGATGGTCTGGCATAGCGAGCTAAGTAGCTCCTCTTCGTTTTTGGCGCGGACGATGACCCTGTCGCAGGCGTTTAAGATGCGAAGGGCGCTGACAACGCCCTCCAGCTGCTGCCGATTATTCTCCTGCTCTTGCGATAGAGCGCGCAGACGCAGCAGGTTATCGATTCTTGCCTTCAATTCAGCCTGGGTGGTCGGTATGCGCATGATGTCGTCGACACTGAGACCGAGTTCTACGGTGACACGCGAGGGAAGCCGCGAACGGCTGTCGGCGACCAGTAGCACCGGCAGGATCATCGGTGCGGCCTGTCGGCGTAGGTGTAATATGCGTTCGCGGTAATGTTGTAACGACGCTGTGTCCGCCACGATTAGGTCGACCTCCCTGGTCGTCCTGTCGCTCTGATCTAAAAGCGTGTCCTGCAAATGTACGTCGTCTCCGACCATCCGCTTAAACAGCTCAGCATTGGCTCTGTTTGCCAAAGCGATAGTCATGATGGGCCGCCTCACGTCATTGTTTTCGCGAGCCGTCACTGCGTGCCACTATTATAATTAGGTTGAATCACTTCCGGTACGCCACTTAGTAATCCGCGCATGCCATGCAATGGCCGACCAACCATAAGCCCATCCGAGGTAATATCGAACTCGCGCAGGACTTTCTCGAAGCTGCCGGTTCGCTTTTTGAGTACGCCGATGGTCTTGCGCAGCTCGCCGTCCAGTTCGATGTAGCGAAGCATGATGATGTTATCAGCAACATAGCTCAGACCATATTCCGTCACGCGAGCCTGGTTGCCGGTAATAGTGAAGACCTCATTGACCAGTACCACGGTCACGCCCATGTTGACCAGGTAGCGGCATAGGGCGTGAACGCGCTCCTGCAGGTTTTCACCAGCCATCGATTGTTGATACCCCGAGAGACTGTCAATCATCACCATAGTCGTACCCGCTTCCTCAACTTCCTTGCGGACACCAGCGGCGAACTGATCAGGGTGATAGAGCAGGGGTTCGACGGCCTTGAAGCGCAGATGGCCCTTCTCAACCATTTGCTCGACCGGCAGCCCAATCTGCCTACAGCGGGTGAAGAAAGTTGATTCACTCTCATCAAAATTGTAAATCATTGCCCGTTCGCCGTTGGCCGCCGCTTGGCTCATCAGTTGGGCACCCAGCGTTGTCTTGCCTACGCCAGTGGGCCCGGACAGTAAGGTCACCGTGCCGCGCTCAATGCCGCCATGGGTGAGCGCGTCGAGCTCGGGGAGGCCAGAGCTGATGTGAGTGTGGGTATTGATACGAGAGTGATTGCTGGGGATCAAGCGTGGAAAAAGCGTCATGCCTTGCTTGTTAAGTTGATAAAAGTGCTGACCTTCTTCAAAGCCGGAGCCACGTAGCTTGGTGACCCGACATAAGCGACCAAATTCTGTGTGCCATAGGCTGATCACTCCGTCGCTCAGAAAGGGTAAAGCCTGATCGTCTTCGTCCGCGCTTTCTTCAGAGGTAATGATTACCGTTGCCCCTTCCCCGGTCAGTGTCCGCAATAACGACAGAGCCTGCTTGCGAAATTGAAACGTGTCGGCCGAGAGGTAGCGCATTTGGCTGAGCGAATCGATCACGACACGCTTTGGCCGATGTTCGCTAACATGATCGAGGATCTTGTCATGGATGGTATTGCCTTCGACATCCCAACTTTCCAGCAGGTTATAGGTATTGTTTCTGACATCATTAGCTTGGCCAGGCGACACATCCAGCACATTAACTTCATCAAGTGAGAGCCCGCTACGCCTCGCGTTATCGCGCAGTTGCTCCTCGGTTTCCCCCAAGGTCACCAGCAGATTATCCGAAGCATGCTCAGTCATCAGGAAATGCATGCCAAGCGTGGTCTTCCCCGTTCCTGGGCCACCCCGAATCAGGTAGGCTCGCTGTGGAATCAACCCACCATGAAGTATCTTGTCGAGGCCAGCGACTCCGGTGAGCAAACGTGGGTCGTGGGTGTGGGTCATGCTTAGCTCCTATTTTTCGGCCAGGCTAGTCGGGTGGTCAATTACTAGGCAGCATTTAGCAGTCGGCATGATGCCAAACGGTATCCATGTATAGGTACATGTAAAGTGGGAATGAGGCTGAAGAGGAATATCAAATCACGCCTGTAAAGTGCAGAAATGTGGAGCCTGTGAGCCTAGCCCGGATTTCTCACAGGGTATAAAAGAAAGCGGCTGAAAGTGCTATGATTTCAAGAACCTAACCAATCCATCAAGCACCAACAGCCGCTTCCAAAATGGTACCTGAAAAGCTGAC
>NZ_JBANSO010000058.1:0-5348 GCF_037070225.1 Vreelandella indica | reverse complement strand
GTCTTGCCCTTGCCATTCGCTAGTAGTTGTCGCCTACTATCCTGAATATCAGGGTGAGGCGGTGATCTTCCTACAGAGGACTTCCACCTCATTAGTTCATGCCCATGCTGGGCGTACACAAAGCAATTAAATTCGCTCCCTTCGGTCGCCGGACGCTCGTTCCTCGCGCCGTTTATTGCGGGCGTTAGCTGTAATTGTTCCACCTGCATAGTGATACTATAGTGTCACTATCAATTTGAATCAGGGATGAGCCCATGAAAGTTGAGCTTGTTACAAACCTTAAACGCCAAGCCACAAAAATCTTAGCAGACCTGCATCTGTCTAAAGAGCCGGTGCTGATCACTGAACATGGCCAGCCATCGGCTTATCTTGTTGATGTGCAAGATTACGAATTCATGCAGCGTCGGCTTGAGCTACTTGAGGGGCTCTCACGGGGAGAGCGTGCTGTACTTGAGGGAAGAACGTACAGTCAAAGTGAGGCCAGGGAGAAAATGAGTAAATGGCTGAAGTAATCTGGACTGAGCCAGCCCTTCAAGAGTTAAACGCAATCGCAGAGTACATTGCTCTAGATAATCCTGGAGCTGCGAGCCGCCTGTTAGAAGAGATTTTCGATAAAATCGAGCGCTTGGAAGATTTCCCCCAATCCGGGCGGATGCCTGCAGAACTCCCTAATTCGGTGTATAGAGAAGTCGTTGTTCCACCATGTCGCATTTTTTATCGTGAGGATGAGATGCGGGTTCTTGTCCTCTATGTTATGCGAGAGGAGCGGCAGCTTCGTGCGTACATGCTTGGGAACAGCTAATCCGGTGCGTCACTCGAATACTTTTTTCTCCGCTTCGTGACGTCAAACCTATCGGTGCGCTTCGCGTTATAGAAAACCACCACTGGCGCCTAAGTGTTGGCAGGTCAAGCAGTGGTCAGCATCCTGCGCTTAAAGAGCAATTGTTCCTCCAAACCCAACAATTAATGCGTGTGAAAACCCACTGGTACATTTCTTTGAGGGATTCCCGTGACCAATGTTCCATTACATTTGTGGGAAGGATTTTCTGGTGCCACTTTGCAATCAAATGGCGTGCTGTTTGAAGGCCTCGACCGTAAGCTGTCGCCGTTGCCTGAAAGCACAGAGGCACCGGTCCATAATCCGTCGCTCAACCTGGCAATGCGCTTTCAGGTCTCCGGTGACTTTGAGATCAATATCACCGCTACGCTGACCGCGGCCAACTCCACCTACTTCTTGTTCCACGGGGTTATCCCGATGGTGCAGGATGAGTGGTACTCCGCGATGAGTACCTTCAAAGCCCAGATCGTCAACGGTGACTGGTGTTACTGGACAATGTATCACCCTGACAATACCGAGTCGGGGAATGCTGCTGCCAGTGTAGGTGCCAATGTGGTTTACACCTTCAAGCGGGAGGGCACCGAGCTGGTGTTCCTGACCAACGGTGTGGAAGTAACCCGTCAGTCGGATATGTGTCTGTTTGCCGATGGGGTGGTTTATCTAAGCCTGGATGAAGTGAACGTGGGGGCAACGTTCCTTGTCACCCAGATCACCACGACCGGTAGCGTGGAAGAGATGCCTGTGCGTAGTGTGCCGAAGACAGTGGGCACCTTGCGTGATAAGGCCGGTAAGTTCCGAGTGGGTACCGCGGTGTCCACCTACCCGATGGTATTCGATGAGCAGTACCGCGCCATTCTAGGCAATGAGTTTAACCAGATCACCCCTGAGAACTGCATGAAGTTCCAGTTCATCCAGCCTGCCCGTGGCGTCTACGACTTTTATGAGTCGGATAAGCTGATCGACTACGCCGAACGTAATGGCATAGAGGTGCATGGCCACACGGTGGCGTGGAACGAAGCGACCCCGCAGTGGCTGTGGGATGGCTGGCTCAATGGAACCATCTCCGCTAGTGAAGTAGGTGAGATCCTCGACGAGCATATCGAGAGGTTGTTCGGTCGCTATAAGGGGCGCATGGTGTCATTCGATGTGATCAACGAGCCGTTCCTGGGCTGGACAGATCAGCTACGTGATTCTGTCTGGTACCAGGCATTAGGAAGTGGCTACATTGAACGGGCATTACGTAAAGCTCATGAAGTGGATCCGGACGTACTGCTGTTCATTAATGAGTGGGGGTGTGAAGAGGCGGGTGACAAACAGGACTTCCTGTTCAACCTGGTGGTCGAGTTGCAAACCGCCGGCGTGCCCATTCATGGCATTGGCTTGCAGATGCACGAAGACGTGAATGCTGATTACCAGGCGACCTGGCCACGCAATACTTCGTCTGTGACCAAGGCAGACTTGAAGTCGGCCATTGCCCGTTTCAAGTCGCTGGGTATCGAGGTACGGGTGTCGGAGCTGGACATTAACCAGTATCAGAACTTTGCCGATACCTCAAAGGCCGTAGCCGATTGGTATGCCCAGTACTTGGAAGCGTGCATCGAAGAGGGTGCACACTCGTTCACTATGTGGGGCTTCACCGATCGTTGGTCGTCACTTAATGAGTGGTACGACTATTACAACCATGGTAACGGGCTGATTTATGATGCCCAGTATCAACCCAAGCTGGCCTACCAAGCGCTTTCCAATACATTGGACGAGATGGCAAGTTCTCTTACCTCCCTCTGAAAGCAATGTTCTTATGAGCATCGGCATCGAATAGAGGCGGCTCACATAAATGTCCAGGCCAATATCCTCGTCACCTTATTTCCCTGCTGCATCTCTATTTCCCGACAATCAACAGCGCCGAGCTTACCAATCAGCTTCTTGGCAGGCTTCACATTGTCGGCTTTTGAAACCAGGCTGCTAAACCAGCGGCATTGAGTTGAATACGTTTGGCTTTCTCTGATTAGCTTTTTAAGAAACAACTGCTCGCCGCCCTTACACCAAAGCTCTGCGCCCAACCCGCCGAAATTCAGCGTAGGCGATTTGGTTTTTACTTTTTGTTCACCGCGACTACGTGCAAGGTTATTGAGTTTACGCTGGCTACCTTTAAGTGCCTCATCGAGCGAGGCATGGAAGGGTGGGTTGCATACACTGATATCAAAGAACTCGCCCGCTTGAATGATCCCTTCAAATATATGGTTTTTATCGGGCTGCGTGCGCAGCCCGAAGCGATTTTTGAGCGTGGGATTGTTGGCGATAATTGTGGTGACGTTCTCAAGCGACTGAGGGTTAATGTCACTACCCACACACTGCCAGCCGTAAATTTGGCAGGCCAGTAGCGGGTAGATGCCATTGGCTCCCGTCCCTATATCGAGCAGCTTGATGCTGGGTTGTTCACGTTCAAGCCCAATTAAGTCCGCCATGTGATGGATATAATCGGCTCTGCCTGGGATGGGTGGGCAAAGCGCACCCTCAGGAATGTCCCAATCGACAATATTGTAGTATTGGTTTAATAACGCGGCGTTGAGCGTTTTGACGGCCAATGGGTCAGCGAAATCGATGGAAAGTTGACCATAAGCGTTCGGTTTCACATGGGGGGCTAGTGCTGGGTGGCTTTTTACGAGAGCAGGGAAGTCATAGCCTTGGTTGTGTAGATTCTTCGGGTGCAGGCCTTTGCGAACAGGCCTAGCGCGGCTTTTTTCACTTCCATTGGGGGTGTTCACAGTCATAGGCCTGGGGCTTGGCGTTCATTAGTAGAGTGGGCTTGGCTTAGTCCGTGATTATAACCTTAAAAAAGGAGAGATAATGTCTAACACTGCCATTGTGCTAGGCGCGACGGGGGCTATAGGTACGCAATTAGTCATTCAGTTAAGCCAACGAGATGATGTAGCCAGCGTCATATTGATTACCCGCCGTGAATTAAATCTGCCGCTTGATTTTCCTAACGCCATTGCTTCAAAGATCCACACGCATGTTGTCGATTTTGAGCAGTTGGAGCAGCAAGCAGCGGCTTTGATGCCTGCAGGTGCTGTCGCCTTTGTCGCGTTGGGTACAACGAAAAAGCAGGCAGGCAGTGAAGAGGCATTTCGCCGTATTGATCATGGTTTGGTGCTGGCGTTTGCCCGTGCCTGTAAGGCAGCGAACGTTAGCAGGTTAGGAGTGGTCACCGCGCAGGGCGCTAATGTTAGTTCAGCGGTTTTTTATAATCGCGTTAAAGGAGAAGTGGAGCGCGATATTCAGGCGCTAGCGTTGCCAAGCGTATTTTTTGCGCGACCTTCCTTGCTGTTAGGGCGGCCCGACGATGGTCGTTTTGCTGAAAAACTGGGAAGTATGTTGCTTACTCCAACCGCGTCGCTTTTGCCTAAATCAGTGCGGCCTATTTCAACCAGACGCGTTGCGGCGGTGATGATTGAGGTAGCTTTTGATGCAGGCTCTAAGCCCCCATCTTTTGTACTAACAAATGCGGAGAGCATGAGCGGGAAGATTGAGTCGCCTGCCCACGCGAAGAAGGAAGTACGTTCCATTCAGGCCATAGGCGGCCTGAATGGATGCTGGCGGTCTTAGTTGGTTGCTTGGTTGGTTATGCCGACTTTTTCTTGTTCGCGCATTTGGTAGCTTTCGATTTCGTTATCCATCTCGTTATACATGTCGTTCTCTATTGTCAGCGTTGGCTGCTGGAAGTGGCGCAGTTGGCGTTTTAGGTAGCTGGTGTAGAGGTATCGGTTGTAAACCGCCCAAAAGTGAAAGGTTAGGAAGGTGACGACAAAGCCGATTAATACCACCTTGATCATGACCGAGGAATAGAGCTGTTCCACAATCGCTTCTTCCACGATGAAGAACATATACATCCTGGTCATGACCAACATCCACAGCACGAGGGTGGCGAGTGTGATTAAGATATCGCGTGTTCGATAGCCCCAGCTTTTTTGGCAAGGGTTGTCGATGATGACGGGCACCAGTTTATTGTTCATTGAATTGCTCCCCTCGGTCAGGACTAGTCCATGTGGCGAGCCTTCCCTTTTGGCTGCGTATTCCGCCCTATCGTGACCGCCCATTCCGTTTGAACGTGACCGTCTGTTCTGGATGATGGTGACCGCGCATTCCGTTTTATCGTGACCGATTTTGGGCAGTTTTCCGGAATCGCCGGTCACGTTGCCGGAATCATCGGTCACGTTCCCCCGGAATCACATCCAACACGCTGGAATTCTTTAACTTTATTCGGCATACCCTTCTTTTTCATCACGAGGAAGTGCGGATGCCGGCTGCGAGGATTTCCATGCGACAGATCATCGAGGTCTTGCGCCTCAAGCACGAAGTAGGCCTGAGCCACGACCGCATTGCCCGCGCCCGGTGATTTTCAACCCAGTTGTCCAAATGGCTGAGCTTAAGCAGCCTTTTTATTACGCTCGATTTCCTTCACTTTTCCTGGGTTAAGCGACACTGAACCAGTGACCCCCCAGTTTCGGGT
>NZ_JBANSO010000057.1:0-5408 GCF_037070225.1 Vreelandella indica | reverse complement strand
TTAATAACGCCCGCCGACGCAGTGAAGTACGCATTCAGAAAAAGCGCCAAACCGAAGATGCGGTGCTCAACAAAGCCCGCAATCTCACCAAAGACCTGTTTGGCCAGCTAGGCCCCGCCAGTGAAAAAGAGCTATTCAGCTATTATGTGGATCGCTTATCCCGCTGGCGCCACGAGCTAGAAGCGTACAAAAGCAAAACCGACGTGGGCAACTTCCCAGGGCGTAAAGCCATTGAAAGCTCATTGTTGGAAGTAGAGCGCTTATTGCGCCTAGACGACAGTTTCGACTTCTTTAAAGAAGTGGCCAGCCAGCAAGACACGCTGCTTGATGTCGAAGAAGACTACCGCGACCTAAGCGACTTCTTCACCAAGCAGCTCACCACCTGGCAGCAGCTGGAACAGGCGCGCGTAAGGTTTGGGGTTAACCGCCTGGAGCTAGAAAAACACCCCGAGGCCCAGCAGGCGCTGGCCGAGTGTGAGCGCATTTACAGCGCCGACGCCCCCTACGCCATGTTGAACAAAGTAGATGGCTTGGTGCGCACGTTGGATGACATTAATAGCCGGCTGGTCACCGAAAAACGCGAACACGCCATTGCCCGTATCGACACGCGCATTGCCAAAGTGAAAGCAGAGATCGAAAAGAGTGGCATTGCCACCGCAGAGCTAAGCAACCGCTTACTGCACCCACTGCAGCAGCTCAAGGTGTCGGTCAATCAGTCGGTTAGTATCGCGCAGATCTACCAGCTGCAAACAGAAACGGCCGTTGAGCAAGAAGAAGAGAGCCTGGATGCGCTGCATAAAGCCCAGGCCGAGGCTGCCAAGCTCCAGCAGGCTGAGCCTGCATCCTCTGAAAAAGGTGAAACTTCCACAGCTGGGGATTCCGGAACATCCACTAAGTCACCGGATAACAAACCTGCTGGGCACACCCCGCCACGCGATAACGCTTACGACCCCCATACGATAACGGCACCTGCGGCGGTGAATGCTCCCAAACCCGTGGCGCGAGTGCGTGTAAGTGACGTACTCAGCCGCGTGCATAGCGGTGTGTACCTGGAAAGCCAAGCTGAAGTCGATGCCTTTATGGAAGAGCTCAGAAAAGAGCTGGAAGGGTCACTTTCAGCGGGCAAACGGGTACAGGTGCGATAGCGCACGGCGATTTTTGTTGGCAAAAACAGCAGCGTTGCTTAAAGGAGTGCCGCATGACTCACAGCCTTTCTACCCGCGCCGACTATCAGGCCTGGCTAAGCAGCATCAAACAGCGTGTGCAGTCTGCTCGTATGCGGGCAGCACTAGCGGCTAACAGCGAACTTATCGCGCTCTATTACGAGCTGGGCGCACAGATTGTCGAACGTGAAACCCAGGCACAGTGGGGCAGCGGCTTTATTAACGCTTTCAGCAAAGACCTACGCCATGCGTTTCCAGAGGTAGGTGGGTTTTCTCCCAAAAACCTTCGCTACTGCCGGGCTTTCTTCCGTTTTTACTGTGACCCTGCAATTTGGCAACAGGCTGTTGCCAAATTGACCGACACACCCTGGGCCGGTATGGATGCCGAACGCGCTGGCTTGCTGGCCCAAACCCCCTGGGGACATAACATCCAGATTTTCAGCAAATGCGCTGACCTAAATGAAGCCGACTTCTATCTCACCCAAACCCTTGAAAATGGCTGGAGCCGTGACGTGCTGGCTCTGCAACTCAAGTCGAGGCTACATGAGCGTACCGGCAAAGCGGTGAGCAACTTTTCCCGCACGTTGCCTGTCCCCCAATCGGATCTCGCTCAGCAAACGCTAAAAGACCCCTACACCTTCGACTTCATGTCCCTTACCGCTCCCTATAACGAGCGTGACGTGGAACGCCAGCTCACACAGCATATCACCCAGTTTTTACTGGAATTGGGCAAGGGCTTTGCGTTTATCGGCCGCCAGTACCCCCTCGAAGTGGCTGGCAACGACTACTATCTCGACCTGCTTTTCTACCACGTCACCCTCAAGTGCTACGTGGTCATCGAACTCAAGAACCGCCGTTTTACCCCGGAATACGCTGGCAAGTTGAATTTTTACCTGTCGGCGGTGGACAGCCTACTCAAACGCGACGACGACCAACCCACCATTGGCCTGCTGCTGTGCCGGGATAAAAATAACATCGAAGTCGAGTTCGCTCTACGCGACCTGAATAAGCCCATGGGCGTCAGCGAATACAACCTGGTCGAGACCTTGCCAGACAACCTCAAGGGCTCACTGCCCACCGTGGAGGAAATTGAGCAAGATTTGCTTCAGCGGCAAGAGGGAATGGACGAATGATTTTTTGCCATTCAAAGAGCCGTGCTGTCATCGTCACGGCCAGAGTCACGGCCAGAATCACGGCTAGAGTGCGGCTAGCGTCAGCCCAGTCGCTTTCTCCCACGCCTCGCACAGCAACGTATAGAAAAACTAGAACACCTCGGCCAAGCCACGCAGGCGGCCCGATAAGGAATTCACCATGAACACCGCCAACATCAAAAAATACGCCCCCAAAGCCCGCGCCCGCTTTATCGACACCATGACGCGCCAGGCGGCCCGTGTGGGCATTAGCCCAGATGGCAAAGGCGGCGCTGTGATTGCCCCCCTAGAGCAAAAGGGCGATGTGTTGGTGATGACCGCTCAGGATGGCCAAACCCACACCGTGCCCGCCCACCTAAAGCGCGCACGGGAAGCGCTGGCCGCGTGGGTGCAGCGCGATGGTTTTACCCAAGCGATAGAGCAGGCCGCCTACAGCTGGTTCAACCGCTTGTGCGCCATTCGCTACATGGAAATTCACGGCTACCTAGACCACGGCCGCCGCGTGCTGAGTGGGGCAGGGGGCGAAGCCGGGCAGTTCCAGATTCTGGAGGAATGCTTAGAGGTAGACCTTCCAGGGCTGGACACCGCCCGCGTTCGCGAGCTAAAGCTCGACGGCACCCAGGATGAAACCCTCTACCGTGAGCTGCTGCTGGCCCAGTGCCATGCCCTGCACGAAGCCATGCCGTTCCTGTTCGAACCGCTGGACGATGCCAGCGAGCTGCTGCTGCCCAACAACCTGACCAAAACTGACTCACTCATCCGCGAGCTGGTCGAGGCGATTCCCGAAGAGGACTGGCAGGATGTAGAAGTGATTGGCTGGCTCTACCAGTTCTACATCAGCGAGAAAAAAGACCAGGTGATCGGCAAGGTGGTGAAAAGCGAAGACATCCCCGCCGCCACCCAGCTGTTCACCCCTAACTGGATTGTGCAATACCTAGTGCAGAACTCGGTAGGCCGCCAGTGGCTGCAAACCTACCCGACGTCAGCCCTGAAAAGCCAGATGCCTTACTACATCGAGCCCGCCAAGCAGGAGCCAGAGGTACAGGCCCAGTTGGATGACATCACCCCGGCCAGCCTCGACCCCGAGACCATCAAGGTACTCGACCCCGCCTGCGGCTCCGGCCACATTCTGGTGGAAGCCTACAACGTGCTGAAGGCGATCTACGAAGAGCGCGGCTACCGCTCCCGGGACATCCCCAAGCTGATTCTGGAAAATAACCTGTTTGGCCTGGATATCGACGACCGCGCCGCCCAGCTCGCCGGCTTTGCGCTGCTGATGAAAGCCCGCGAAGACGACCGCCGCATTCTCACCCGAAACGTGTGCCTAAACGTGCTGGCCATGCAAAGCAGCCAACACCTGGATGCCAATACCCTATGGCGCGATCTCAACCTTACTGGCGACTGGCACCAGGGGCAGTCTCAGAGCCTGTTTGATAACGAACAGCAAGACCTTTCCAGCAACGATGCCACTTACAAGCTGATTGACGACTTGATTGAGCGCTTCCAAGAAGCCAAAACCTTCGGCTCGTTGATTGAAGTGCCCCATGAATGGGAAGTGTCGCTTAAAGCACTTCTGGAGGAACTGAGCGAACTCACCAACAGCGGCGATATGATGCAAAAAGCTGCCGCCCAGCGACTGGTGCCGGTGATACAGCAGGCTTGGGCATTGGCCCAACGTTATAACGCCGTAGTGGCCAACCCGCCGTATATGGGTAGTAAGGGCATGAATAAAGCGCTGAAGGATTACGCTAAAAACGCCTACCCCAACAGCAAATCGGATCTGTTCGCGATTTTTATGGAGCACGGTTTTAGCCTGCTTAATGAAAACGCCTTCAATGCCATGGTCACCATGCAAAGCTGGATGTTCCTTTCCAGCTACGAAAAGATGCGTACGGCGCTACTGAAAAATAGCACCATCGAAACCATGGTGCATATGGGCAACGGCGTGATGAAAATCGCCTTTGGTACCAACGCCACCGTGTTTCGCAATCGCTATATCGCTGGAATGAAAGGCTCGTTCTCGTATGCAGAAGCTGGCGATATTAGCGAGAACGGAGAGCCATTTGAATTTCCGGTTAAAAGTGAGCGGCTGAAAGTGGTGGCGCCGGATGATTTTAAGAAGATACCGGGAAGCCCTGTGGCGTATTGGGCGTCTTCCAAGCTTATTGAGGCCTATGAAAAAGGAATCCTTCTCGGTGATATTTCATTGCCAAGGCAGGGTTTGGCGACGATGGATAATGACAGATTTACAAGAATGTGGTTCGAGGTTTCATTAAACAAAACCTTGATGAAAGCCGATAAAGCCAGCGACATGAAGTGGTTCCCTTATAACAAAGGTGGCGATTTTCGGAAGTGGTACGGTAACCAAGAGATGTTGGTGAACTGGAAAGATAGCGGAGAAGAGATAAAACGTGTTGCAATTAATCGTTATGGTAGTGCATCAAAGCGAGTAGTAAATGAAAGGTATTACTTTGAATCCAGTGTTACCTGGTCAAAAATAGGGAGTGGGATCCCTTCTTTTAGATACCAGCCTGAAGGAGCTATTTTTGATGTTGCCGGGATGTCTATTTTCCCAGAGCAGAATATCGCATATAAGCTACTGGCACTTCTCAACTCCAGTCTAGCATTAAGATTTTTTGAAATATTATCTCCAACTTTAAATCTTGAAGCGGGGCAAATTGCGTCGATCCCAGTTGTTGAAGTCGGCGAGAAGGTGGTTTCTATAGCCAGACGATCTATTGAGCTAGAAAAAGCTGACTGGGATTCTAATGAAATATCTTGGAACTTTTTAGGGTTAAAGTTAGCGAGCATAGATGAAGTACAGTCATCAGTTAAGGGATCCTTGAATAAGTTGAGATATGATTGGTTTAGAATGGTGGGCGAGCTGGAGCAGCTTGAGATAGAAAACAATTGTCTTTTCATAGATGCTTACGGCTTACAAGAAGAAATGAATCCGGAAGCTCCTTTAAAAGGACCTGAATCCGTGAGACCGGCCCCCGGAAGCACTTCTAACCCACTGACCTGCATGGCAATATAGCCATTATCGCCATTCACCCAGACAGTGCCATGCCCAACATAAAGTTCCGCGCCAGTT
>NZ_JBANSO010000056.1:0-5446 GCF_037070225.1 Vreelandella indica | reverse complement strand
CTTGCTGTTCAATAACTAAACGAACAGCTCGCTCCCGCACTTCCGGGGAATATCGTTTTGGTGAGTTCATAACTCCATCCTCTCAAGATATGGAGTCTCCGGTAAAGACGGGGCGGTTCAATCATCATCCTCTTGCCGTTGTTCTACCGGCTTATCGTAGCGCTTAATCCAGTTGTATAGGCTGTGACCTGACACGCCTAGCCGCTCAGCGACCTCGGCCACGCGATGGCCGCGCTCTACCACCTGTTTGACGGCTTCGATTTTGAATTCTTCAGTGTAGCGGGGATGGCTCATGGTTCCTCCTAGATACCTTTAGTATAAGGCCTGGAGGTGTCTACGAAACCTGGGGCGATTCACAAATCAAGGCTGACAAGCTCATTAGTAATAATCGGTCATTACGCCCTACTTCATTTTATTTAAGTAGTATTCATCATTTTCCTAAGCCTTTACAACCCAATCATCTGAGACTTTAGACCACTCTGCCACTGGAACGCCTCGGTGTTGTAAGGTCTTGTAAGGAATGCCTTTCTAGACTACAGGCCTGCCGATGGCTTAGCTTGAGGGTTTTGCTCTCCCTCTTGCTTGTTGAAAGTGCATAAATCCGCATGATTTCGCATGACTCCCATGCACCCAAAACACGCCTACAGCCCAGCAATAGCGGGCTTTGACCCGTTTTGCGAGGTGCATGAAGAATTGCCCCACAAGCGAACACCGCAGGCGGGTGGGGGACAACGCGCCGTAGGGTGCGGGGGCCTGGGGGGCCTACCCCTTGGCAACCATCCCATATAGCCGTTGTGTGCCGCTGTAAGCCTCGCTAATGCTTTGAAACGAGGAAGCCCCGCACATAGCGGGGCTTTGGCTTAAGAGGCGTGATCAAGCGCTAGGCGTCGTTGTCGTCACTATCCAGTTCTTCAAGGCTCGGCACGAAGCCCATTTTCTCTTCCAGCTCTTTCAGCTCACGCGGGAAACGAATGGCTGAGTAATAGCCGCCATCTTTGTAATCCTCGAAAGGCAGGCGCTTGGGGATCTCGGTGCCAGGGAGCTTGATAGGCGCGTGATCAACAGGAATGCGGCTGAGAAACAGATCCCCCAGCGCCAAAATTTGACGCCTACTTACTTCGCGGTTCAGTTGAGCGGTGTCTTCGTAGTTCATTACCGCCTTGTAGGCCGCTCCTTTTTGCATCCCGGCATCAATCCCTAACGTGGCCATGTAAGCATGATCGTTGCAGGTATTCGTTTCGATGCGCTCGAACAGGTACTTCACCACCTCCCCTAACTTGGCCATGCACTCTGTGTTACGGGAAAGCTCGTCCACAGCTTCAATTAGGCGGTTATGCGTCACCAAATCGATGAGCCTGTTTTTATTGTCCACTACATCATTACGCGATAGGTAGGTATACATCTTGATCCACTGGGCCTGTGGCTCAAGTAACTCGATCATTTCCTTGATCTGCTCGGCCTCTAGCTTAGCCTGGGTTTTCTGTTTGACCTTATCGCGCATCGATTTAGTCTGTTTGCCAAAGCCTTTCAAAAAGCTCTGCTTCCACTCTCCATCGGCTTCTTCGCCCTGCTGTTCTAGCGCGCTTAGCGTTTTTTTCAGCCGATCCAGTTCATTGCATACCTCTGTCAGCTTCCGGCGACGCGTGAGGTATCTCTTCAAGCCCTTCTCAACATTCTCGCGCAGATCTTCTTCTGAGATACAACTCGCTATGTAGGGCGCATCGAAGTAAGTAAGTGAACGTCCAGGCGCTTTGCCCCCTTTGGCGGGTGCTTGTGCTTCCGGTTTTGCGGTTTCCATGGTTTGGCCCTCGTTGCTGTTACGGTCGGTCTGTTGAGTGGTGGTTGCTGGTTGGTTCATCAGGCCCTCCATTGGGCGGTTGGGGTGCAGGGTGAGGATGTGGAGCCAAGGCCCCACGGTTGGGAAAACGTGAGCAAGGCAAAAAGCGCCTGCCAGAAAGGGGGATGGGGCACGGCAAGGAGACAATCAGGAAGTGTTCGCATAACGAACGAAACCACTCCCCTATAATTCCCCTGACTGATTTCAAAAACGCGGGCAACGAGGCAACACCGGTAACACCATTGATTTAATTGGTATTTTTTGGCAACCTGTAGCCGCTTTTTTAAAACGGCAACAGACAAAATCAGGTGCTCTATAGATATAAAGATATGTGTTGCCTTTGTTGCCACCTCTCTTATTAATAGGCAACGGCTGCAAGCCCCGTGGTTGCTGGGTGTTGCCGTTGTAGCCAGTGTTGCCACAGAAACTAGGTTCACGCGTAAAAAGCCTATCCATCATTCGCCCCCTCGCTCTGCATCCAGCTTGTCGGGATCAATGACGAAAAAGCGCGTGCTCCCTCCTCCTGGGAGGCGGTAGTTTTTCTGGCGGCGGCCACTGTCGGTTTTGGCTAGCACGTTGTAGGTTTCCAGGGTGCGTATCACGCGGTCACGGCCATACCCCGCTGCCGCCTCAGTCAGTGAGGCACGGTTGAACAGGTAAAGACGCTTGCCGTCCTCGATCTCGAAGTAACCTGCTCGGTGCTTAATGTTGGAGTTGGGTAGCTCAGCAGCAATATTGGAAAAGCGGCTATCACCGTGCATGGCGATAAAATCCGATAGCGCGCTAAGTATTTGACGATCTTCTGCGTTACCGTCGCCTACCCTGGCGATCCACTCGCGGAATAGCTGGCGGCTTGCGTTGGCGGCGGTGCCTTCTTCCCACGGCAAAATTCCGTAAGTGGTCGCCAGCTCCCCGGCTAGCCCAATGATGGCGAAGCGATCCGCTACCCTGCCCGCCTGGGGGCCTTCAGAGTTGAATCCTTCCCGTACCTCAGCAAACCGCCGATAAAAGTAGTCGGGGTCGGTTTCCTTGAGTATCTGCTCCACGAATGCGGGGCCGATCATGCCGAAGTGGTGCGCTGTGGCCGTGGTCAGCCTTACGGCTCTTTCCGGTTTTCTGTTCCACGTCTTTACGGCGCAACAAGCGATTGCCTAGCGGGATCTGGTTCACCGTTTTGAAGGTGGGTTGGTGTGTGTTGTCGGTCATGGGTTTATGTCCTCGCGGTCTCGTTCCCAGCAAATGCTCCAGTAGCCCGAGTAAGCTTGACGCCCTCGCCAAAACCTTGCCAGCAGGGCCGGGTGTAAGTGGTGCCACTTACACCGAGGTAAAAAATTTTCTCTTGTATAAGCAAAAAAGCCGCTGCGGGGGCAGCGGCTTTAAACTAAACATAAACTACGACTCAATCTTAATTAGCTATTAATAAACAATATATCGCTTAAACACGGACTAGTTTCAGCAAAGGTTCAAAGGAATACATGGCTGGCCGTCGCCCTGATGCCTCCTCGACTGTACGTATTATGTCATTATCTAACATAATTCTAGTAAATCTTGCAGCAGTAGCTGCCGGAATCCCACTTTGCGAAGTAAATTTGTTATTACGAAATACAGGGTTAGTGAAAACAAAATCTAGTGCAGTCACGCTCCATTTTGAAGACAACAACTCAGCAAATAAAATTTTCATTTCTTCATATAACGACCTTATATTTTCAGCAACAGTTAAATTCCGTATTGCCTGTTGCTCTACGGCTTCTAGAAAAAAAGAACACCATTCTTCCCAATCCCCTGTCTCCGATACTCGCCTCATCGTATCAATGTACTCATCCTTATTTTCTTCAAAATATCCACTAATATAAAAATGAGGTGCTGAAATAGTTCCGTACTTCCATAACATCAAAGTTATCAACATCCTCCCAATCCTTCCATTACCATCTTTAAACGGATGTAAGGCCTCAAACTCTATATGCGCCAATGCTGCTTTAACGAGCGTTGGGCTAGGATCTTCATTGATATACTTGAACAATACATCTAATCCATCCTGTAGCCGCTCTGGGCTAACGGGAATGAAAAGTATTTTCTTTTTATTCCTATCAGCCAAATAATTTTGCTCAAGCTTAAACTCCCCCGGTGACTTTGATGCCCCTCTACCAAATGATAAAAGTCGTTGGTGTACTCCTTTAAGCAGCGACTGAGAAACTGGATAGCCATCATTTAGAGCTTTTTGAGCGGCCTTCAACGCCCTTTGGTAAAGTATTGTTTCAATAACTTCAGACCTTACACTAGGTGTACTAGCCGCCTCATTTTCATGATCAGCCTCATATTGCAAGATTTCATCCATAGTACTAACAGTTCCCTCCATTCTAGAAGAGATAACTGCTTCTTGATTCCTTAAAGGGGCAAGCAGTATTTCGCTATTGTGCATGTTTTTTAGCATTTGATCATAGCGTGCAATTGCATCTGTAGCTTTTATAAGTTTGTCTACAAACTTGCCATAATCTATTTTTTGAGGTGGAAATTTATCGTAGTGATAATTTACAGCTTCGTCTAAATTTAACTCCATTTCAATTGCCTCTCAAATTTTCAATTTCTTGAACGCCAAATATAGTACATCATATTTATCAATTTTTGAGAGTCAACATTATTTTCAATACCTCTATGGATGCCTGATCATGAGATGCATGCTTAGCAGAGGTTAGAATCTCATTTTTAGAACTATATGAGACTGTACCTATTTTGACGTGCATCTATGCAAACCTACAGAGCTAGCTTCTCACTTCCAAGAACTTATGAGAACGTAACCAACTTGACGTGCATCTATGCAAACCTACGATGCTAGCTTCTCACTTCTAGAAACTTATGAGAACGTAACCAACTTGACGTGCATCTATGCATACCTACGATGCTAGCTTCTCACTTCTAGAAACTTATGAGAACGAAGCTGTTTTGACGTGCATCTGTGCAAACCTACGATACTAGCTTCTCATTTTTGGAAACTTATGAGAATAAAGCTATCTTGACGTGCATTTGGGCAATCCTACAACGCTAGTTTTCAATCAAAGAAACTTACAGGCCTGTATGTAGCTCGACTTTCATATACTTCTCCCCTAACTCTCTCCTGAAAACAGCCTGCCCCCTTGCCTATCTGTCCCAAATAGATAATCCGCCCAAAATTGCATCATGGCGGGCCTTTGATCCGGGGCCATGTGCTGGGCGTGGGTGTAAACGCCCTCGATCCCTGGCAGCTTGTGCGATAGCTGTAGCTCTATCCATTCTCTTGGGTAACCCAATTCTTTCAAACCGGTGGCCACCACATGGCGGCAGCCATGGGGAACGTGCCGACCCTCATAGCCAAGGCGCTTTAAGGCCATGTTAAAGGCGGCATCGGATATCGGCTTACGGGGGTTGTTTCGACCTGGGAACAGCAGTTTGAAAGTTCCTGTTAGCTTGTGCAGGTAGCGCAACTCATGAACGGCTTGTGTGGGCAAAGGGACTTGAACCGCCCCGGTTATTCCGGAGACCGGTTTGTTTGAGTCAGGCAGCTTCACCCGACTCCTCCAATTGACGATAATACGTCCTTTCTCGTTCTGCTGGTGGAACGTTTCCGATGGGTTC
>NZ_JBANSO010000055.1:0-5510 GCF_037070225.1 Vreelandella indica | reverse complement strand
CCTAGCCAAAATGCTTGAGTGGAATTGAGTTCGCGGCTCATGATGATCTCCAAAATTAAAGAGACCATCAGTGTGATCAGCCTACGTTAATGTGGGTAGATGGGGTTTATGGCGCGCTTACACACAAATGGCCGTTGCAGCTCCGGGATGGCAATCTTATCGCTGCGCACATCCGCCAGCACTTGGCTTACTGCGGTCTGTTTTACTTCGTATTTGGCCATGCCTGGTCCTTGTCGCGCTTATATTGTTGTCGGATAGCTTTATCCATGTCACCTAGCGCGCATAAAGCTTTCATAACGACTTGATCTTAGATGCATGTGATTTTGCCGGATCGTGAGGCTAGCCATCTTTAGAGTGGAGACTGATAGCTCTCCAGCCATACTTGTTTTTCGCTTTATCAAAAGCTGCTACTGCAAGGCCCTTCGTTTGGCAGTTATCTGGCAGTGTCGATGCCAGCGAAGCATGAACAAATATGTCGCCACTCACAAAGCCAAACCCTCTCTCGGTGATGCTCAGTGTGCCATCAAATAAACGAATATCCGGGGATTCAAAATGGTCGCTAACCTTCACTGAAACTACTTCAGGCTTATCTGAAGATAAATCGCAGAGCAGCTCAAGGGGTGTGCCTGGCTCGGGAAAACTACGTTTGGGAAAAACTCCTTTCCTCGCAGACAGCGTCATATCTCGGGATACGTAAATATTCGCGCCTTTTAAAGAGGCATGAACATTTTGCAGAATGCCGGCATAACGCTCTGGCTTGGCAATGGTGTATTGCTCCGCACCTGCCGATAAGCTCCGAGTAATTGCATCAAAGTCACTATAATCAATTGAGGCGTCGTACCAGGGGGATGAGGTCAACTCCAAGATATTATCCCGGGGCGCCCATCCATTCTGGCTGTATATCTCCAGGAGTTTGCTCAGTGCCTTGGATGCATTATCATCCGCTCCGGTCTCATGGAATCGCTCGGCGATCTGAATCAGGCCCTGGATACTGAATTTCGGGTCATGGGCAGAAGATAATCCATTTGCCAGAAGTTTGATTGCAACGTACGGCTCATCTTCATAAGTCGTCGCTAGGCCGAACCAGGCCCATGACTCACTGCGTTTACGTTGAAGAACTGTCAAATATGCGTCTCTCGCCCTTTGCAGTTCACCAGCCTGCCAAAAGACTTTGGCCTTGTCGTACGCTAGCCAGACCTTTCCTGCAGGCGAATCTTCCGCGACCTCTTCAGCATATTTGAGAAACGCTACGATCCGAGGCGCTAACAATGTGCTTCCTTCACTGTTAAGCAGGTAGCATGCAGCAACCATTCTGGCCAGCTTCTGAACGGTGCTGGGTGATTCGCCTTTGTCGGTAACAAAGGGCTTATGGTCGTCAGCATTAAATAGCTTGCTCCCAGACATCAATATAAAGGAGCAAATAGGTTCACAAAACTTTCCGATCTTGTTGAAAAGGTTCCATAACCTGAAATCAATGTTATCGCTCGGTAGGGTAAGCTCCAAGTCAGATATGCGTGACGCCCACAGATCGATCGCCTGTTGTTCAGATGGTCGTGGAGTATTGTTTTCACGTGATTTGATAGGCTCTGCTTTCAATTTCAGTGCCGCATAGATCACCCAGAATAGCGATGTTTTCAAGAATTCATTGTGCTTATCTTGCTGTAATACCTGATAGCCGGCCTGCCAGGCTCCCTCTAAATTATTGTTTGATTTGAGCTCCCTGATATCGTCAAAGATACTCATGCTAGGGCCTCCATAGCATTGGTAAAGCGAGTGATCGCTTTTTCTGAAGTTGCTCGGCTAATTCGTATGGAGCTAACCATACCTCGTTTATCTGCATTGATATGTACATCTACAGCGTCTTCGCCTCCTACAAATACCAGTTGAAGGAGATAATCACTTTCGGTTACATGAGCAAGGCTGAAACCATGAAACGCCAGTTTTTCTAAAACTGTATCAAGGACATCTTGCAGGGCGGAGCTTTGTGCATGAAATGGCTCACTAATAAGCTTGTCAATGGATACTTGATCTTCTGGATTGCCGCTGATGAAGACCTTTGTGGTGATGGTTTTCTTCTTGTCGTAGTGAAGCCGTACGGCGACATCAGCTTGCTGATCGCGCTCAATGAATTTTATTACCACCTGAAATGGATACTCGTTCCACTCTCCAATGCGCCATACTGATTTCTCAAGGCGCTCGCGCAAAGCCAGCAGCAGTGGCAATAACTCGGTATCGCTAAATCCTGGGGGTGGAACAATAGATGCTTCTTGCTCTTTCGGCTGCCGAGCAGAGTCGTAGAACAGTCCTGCATTGACGGCAAACGGCCCTACTCGGAGATCATGGGCTCGGCTAACAGTGGCGTAAATCAAGGGCGTGAGCGCAGGCATCTGTCGAACGACCAGCTGTTCTTCAGCGACGGTAGAGGCAGTGTATAGCCAACGAAAATAGTCAGCATTGTTAGGTTTCCCACCCGAAGAGCTGCGGGATGCGTTCACCCACACGCAGGGCCAATGTCGCCCCTGAGCTCTATGCAGCGTCATTACATGCGCAGGGCGAATCAGAGCAGCAGTAGCATAACCCTGGGCTTGGAGAATCTGGTATTCGTAACGGTCATAGCTTGCACGGGCTTCCGCGTAGGCCGGATCCTTCTTATCTGGCAGCCTTTCCTTCCGTTCAGTTAGCAATGGCTTGGCAAGCTGACGGGCCAGTACCTGTAATGCAAGCACTTGGTCTGTGGTCAGTTCAGGACGTTCTGCTTCGTAGAAATCTATCAGATAACGGAACGTTACCTCACCGACACCGGGTAAACGACAGTGAGCAAGCTGGAAGTGCAGGTAGGTAGGCTTGCTTCTTCCGCGTAACTGCACACTATGTGTTTCAATACCCTCGTCGACACCGTCAATAAGCGCTATTTCGCCAGCACTTATCCAGCGCAGTTCAGAGCTCGCCCAAGTTTCGGAATCAGCAGTAATGATCGGTGTACGGTTGTAGAAATCGACCCTATCCCTGATACCCAGTCGTAATGGACTTGTGTGGCCCAGAATTCTAGTTTTAACAGCAGCGTTGATTTTGCGGTTTTGTTCATGGGTCGCACAAAGCAGAATAGATTCCGCGCACACATTACTGACGTCTGGCTCCCAGTTAGTCTTGTTGCTCTCATCCTGGATCTGCAATCGTTTTCCGACAACACGGGGCAGAGAGTTGAACCGGGTGTTGATCACGCGGCTGACCAGGTGGGATTGAAACTGACTTAACGCATCTTGCGGATCAGGCACAACCTGCTCGGACAATAACTCCCCCACTACAGACAGCTGCCGATGTTCCAACAAGCTATCGGTCATCAGGCTACGCTGCTGTGAGCCACGCGGAGTCTGGTATGGGTCGCCGATAACCACAAAAGGGGCTTTGTACGACTCTATTACTGACAGGAAATCCTGAATCAAGTGACCAGAACCATAGCGCCTGTCGGTTATCTTGAACTCTTCGTCACTCAGCAGGTGCGCATCAACAAGCACAGGAATCTGGCATGGCGACAACAAGCCTTGCTTTATTTTGTGAATACCGATTTTGCGGTCATTTATGACCTCAAAATTGTCTGGTTCACGGCTGTATAACCAGGTGTATATTGAGGTGGGTTGTGCCTGCGAATGATGATAAGTGCCGGAGAGCCGCACGCTGGGAATAAGCAGCAGTACTTCGTATCCAGCAGCGCCAATTTCCTCTACTACGTGGGGAAACAGGAAGCGCTTGCCCGTTGAAGCCATGCCAGCTAAACGGAATAAACCGGTCGCACTCTGCAACCATTGACGTAGCTGCTGCAAGAGCGCGCTTTGTTGATGTGTGAGGGCAACTCTTGTGCTCGTATCTTCCAGCCTTTCTCCCAGTAGTCTCACGTCGGGTACGCCAGCTGGTACATAGAGTTCAATACCCAACTGCTTAGTCATTCTCTCGATATCTGCCGGAGGCAGCGAGATTTCCTTGCTCACGATGGCGTCCAGATCCCTAATAAGCTGACGTTCATCAGTGATATAAAACCAGGGCTTGATGCCACCGGGCAGGTGGCGTGCGTCAAACTCTACCGTTCCCTGAAAAGCGACCAGTGCTGCGGTATGGCGCCAGTTACAAGTGGTATTTAGATCAGCCATGTTGCGACTAAGAAAGTCGATCAGGGCGTGTTTGTTGATTGTAAGCTGGCGTAGTGGGTTAACGCTGGCACCGCCTTTCACTTCCACACTGCGGCCGGACTCATCGGTCATCATCCATGGCCCGCTTTCAGAAAACGTCAGGGTTCCGCTGAATGCCTTGAAATCAATAATGATCAGCGCGTTGGGCTTTATGAGCAGCGCATCCAGTTCCCGGCCACCAACGTAAAAATTGGCTAACAAGCGCCAGTCTTGATTGGTGGACAGACAATGCATGCTAAGAGCATCGTACAATCGATCGAACGCCTTGTTTTCATGCGTGTGGTCAAACTGTCTGCCGCGATATGCCTTCATTGCCATCCTTGCAGTTCCTTAATTTGAGGCGAGGGTATTATTAGCCCGCCTTCTCCCCCGTCACAGCCTTCACTTCAGCCAACAAATCCCCAAACTTGCCATAGTTCACCTTCACCCCGTCATCCAGATCCAGCGAGATACGTTGGTCGGCATAGTGACGCAACTTCTCGTCGAAGGTGTTGAGTTCGGCTTGCTGCTTGTAGAGCTTGCTTAGATCTTTCTCAATCGCTTTCGCTTCGGCGGCGGAGGTGCTGGCGTCTTTGTCTTGTTCTAGCTTTTCCACGTAGCTGGCGAGCTTGGTGGTGAGCGGGATGACATAGTCGGTGCGCATCTCGGCCAGGGTGCTTTCGTTGTAGCGGTGCAGGTAGACCAAGCACTCGAAGGCTTTCTGCTTGCCGGAGCTGAATAGCCAGTAGATGGGGCGTTTTTTATAGGTGCGCAGGTGATCCTTGAAGAACTGGGTGCTGAGGTAGCGGCGGATGGTATACAGCGCGGCCTCTCCATTCTTGGGTTTGATGGCGTGAAGGCAGAGACTTTCAGCGACGAAGTCGAGGTTTTCCTGCAGGTGTTCCTCGCCCCAGACGGTGCGCACGAAATCGCGGAAGCGGTTGGTGGCGTCGTCGGGGAACCACTCCTGATCGGTCAGGGGGATAATGGCGTTGTCATCTGGGGCGAAGCTTGGCTCGGGGATCTGGGCGAGGTAGTCGCGGACGGTTTCGCCCTGGCTGGCGAGAATCAGGCCGGGCTTGTCCAGCGAGTAGCGGCCCATCATGCAGCCGATGGCGTAGCTGACCAGCTCCTTGAGAGCATCACACTGGAGTAAGGTTTCCAGTTCGCCTTCGGACCGGTTAGAGCCGTAGCGATAATATGGATTGCAGTTTAGAGTAACTCCTTCCTGAATCCGTGAAGCCGGCGCCGACACTTTCCCTATCACCGCCAGCGAGCACTTTTTGATCATTCGCCCCGTGCAAGTTGGCTTTCGCAAGCCCGTTATTGCCAAAACCCACCGTGCTG
>NZ_JBANSO010000054.1:0-5938 GCF_037070225.1 Vreelandella indica | reverse complement strand
TGAAGTACACCTGGCTGCCCTTGAGTGCCTATCTCTCGTTTGAACGTCTACATGAAGAGGTACACCGCTTACTCGGTGGTTACGGAACTGATCACGCGATTAATTTTGAATAGGCACTTAGAGGGCTCTTCACTGACTCACTTTAATGCACTACGCGATATATATGACATCGCGGGAATGAATATCGAAACAGCTACCAAAAAAGCAGAAACAGCTGTAGTTAAAAGAATCCAGATGCAACAAACAACTACCATCGTAATTGCACTAATTATCTTTATTGCTGCAACGCTTATTGCTTTGTTAGGACCGCTAATGATGTCTCGGGCTATTCGCCAAATTAGTGGTCGTATTAAAGAGATTACCGAAGGCGATGGTGATTTGACCGCGCGTATTGAAAGTAGTCGCCGCGATGAGATTGGAGAACTAGCGCAAGAGTTCAATGCCTTTATTAAACGTATTGATGATACGCTTCAGTCAGTTAGCAGCAGCACGGTGAGCCTTCAGCATGCATCCACTGAAATTGCTAAAGGCAGTCAAGAACTTGCAGCACGGACCGAACAAGCCGCTGCGAACTTGCAGCAAACCTCTGCTTCGATGGAGCAAATCGCGGCGGTGGTTACCAACGCCTCTGACTCTGCCCAGCAAGCTGATCAGCTCGCTCTTTCAACTAAGGAGCTCGCTCAGCAAGGCTTACACTCAATGCAGAACGTTGAGAAAACAATGGGCACCATTAACGATTCATCTTCAGAGATCAGTAATATCATCAAATTGATTGACAGTATCGCTTTTCAAACCAATATATTGGCGCTCAATGCGTCCGTTGAGGCCGCCCGTGCAGGTGAACATGGCCGTGGTTTTGCAGTGGTGGCACAAGAGGTGCGTATATTAGCTAGCCGTTCTAGTGATGCGTCAAAGAGTATTGCCACACTGATAAACACATCGTTAAGCCGCACAAAATCGGGTGTCGATCAGGTTAAGCTAACCAGCGACACCATGCAGGAGATGGTGAAAAGCATTGAGCGTGTGGCTGACGTAATTGCTGAAATCAGTGCCGGTGCTAAAGAGCAGAGTGTGGGTATAGGGCAAGTTAATGATGCCGTTAACGAACTGGATAGCATGACGCAGCACAATGCCTCTATGGTGGAAGAGTCTAGCGCAGCAGCAGCAGAGCTGAGCAATCAAGCCGATCGACTCAGCAAACTGGTGGGGGCATTTAAACTTAGCAATAACGCTAATATTCAATCAGTGCCTAGCCAGTTAGTGGTAGCTCAGGCTAACAAGTCATCGCCCGCCAATGTTGCAGCACACCGTTTAGTCAACCACCAGCAACCCGAGTGGGAAGCGTTCTAAGCTTCTTATTTTTCCCGGGCTGCATTAAGCCCGGGGAAACTTATATTTATCTTATGCATTTTTTCGCTCCATCAAGCTAATGATATAAAGCCCAGTTCATGAAAGTAGCCATTGCAGGAACACCTATGCTATCAAATGCGTTAGTTATTGATGATGATCTAGATGTGCAATTACTGGGAAAAATGCTGCTAAACCAACATGGCTACGAGGCTGTGACGGCGGGGAGCCTTGGTGAACTAGCGCGACAACCTTCACTACTCAATGCCGAACTCATTTTGCTTGATCTTGGCCTAGGCGAATTTACAGGCCTTGATATATTAGACTACCTCTATGATTTACGCTTAAAAGCTTCAATTTTAATTATTAGCAGTTGCACTCAGGAAACTGCCGATATCGCGCTTTCAGCAGGCAAAGCAATGGGCTTTCACATGCTGGGATTTCTGCCTAAATCTAAGTTGCTTACCGAATTAGTGCCATTCCTTGAAACATTAAAGGAGGCCCCTAAACCGCCCACAAAAGATGATTTGGCGAACGCCATTGTTGAGAACCAGCTGTTTCTAGCCTATCAACCCCAAATCGATCTTCAACAAGGCCATGTCATAGGGGTGGAAGCGTTGGTGCGCTGGCAGGATCCAGAACGAGGCATACTTTATCCCGATAGTTTTATACCACTTGCTGAGCAAAGCGGACTAATGATTCCCCTCACCCGGTGCGTCATTGAGCATGCTTTGAAGCAACAAGCGCTGTGGCAATCGCTGGGGTGTAACCTGAACGTCGCGATCAATATACCAGTGGCCTTTATTCAAGCAGAAGGTGTCGTGGAAGAATTTGATCAGCTCATCCAGCAAAGTGGTGCATCACTCGCCAATATTACGTTAGAGCTTACCGAATCTGTAGGCGTTGAATGTTTAGGCTATGCAAGCGCTGTACTTAAAACGATGCGACAACGCGGCTGCCAACTCGCATTAGATGACTTTGGTACCGGCTACTCATCTTTAACACAACTCCATCGATTGCCATTTACTGAGCTCAAAATTGACCGCAGTTTTGTCTCACTGATGGATGAGGATAAAGACGCCCTGGCCATAACGCTATCGATCATTGATCTGTGCAAACGCCTTGGGCTTAAGGTCGTTGCCGAAGGCATCGAAACGGCTTCACAATACGCCCAGCTCGTCGAAGCAGGTTGTGATGTGGGTCAAGGGTACTTTATTTCTCGCCCGCTAACGGCTGGCGCCCTTAATGTTTGGTTGTATGAACACTCGCAAACCACTAAAGCCACTCAAGAAGAGAGCATGTTAACCCGCTGCAACGCTTGTTGTGTCGTTGTTCGCAGTCCTGCTATGCATTCCACATAAGCCGCAAGTTCCTCTAGTGGTGCTTTTAACGCTGCTTGCTCCAACTGACTGGCTTGCTCTGCAATCGCTATGCAGCCAAGAGAGGAAGCAGCGCCCTTTAATGAGTGTGCCTCTTGATATAACGCTTCGCGATCCTCTGACTGCCAGTAAGCATCCAGGCGAATATTGCGATCATTCAGCCGAGTTAAAAACGTGGTCATTAAATTATTTAGCTCAGGGGGTTCAAAAGCCTCTTTTAGCTCTGTGCAAATACGCGCATCTAAAACGTGCTCCAAATTGGCCGTATCTGATGACGGTGTGACGCTCTGAGTAGTATGTTCAATAGAGTGCGAGATGGCGAGTTCTGAAGCACCTGGCGGGGATAGATAGCGGCAGATGACCTGATATAGTTCATCCCGCGTAAAGGGTTTATGAATCATATCGTCCATCCCGCTATTAATGCAGCGTTCGCGATGTTCAGACATGACGTTCGCGGTCATCGCGACGATAGGCAGCCTAGGCAGTGCATGCGCCATCTCATAATGGCGCCAACGCCGCGTTGTTTCAGTGCCATCAAGCATTGGCATTTGCATATCCATTAATACTAAATCAAATCGACTATGCCCACTTTCTAGTTGATTGAGTGCTTCCTGACCATTTTCTGCAATCGTCACCTGCTGCCCAAGGCGCTCAAGCATCACTTGAGCAACCGTTTGATTAAGCGGATTATCCTCAACCACTAAAATATGGTAATTATCAGCGAGCCCAACCTGGTTCTTCCCAATCAGGTAAGTGGTCACTGGTTCAGTCGCAGGCAGCTTGACGCTAAACCAGAACCGGCTACCGATACCTTGCTGACTATTGACGCCTATCTCACCTTGCATTGCTTCTACTAGCCGCTTACATATGGCAAGCCCAAGGCCGGTGCCTTCATGGCGACGTGCAATTGAAGTGTCCACTTGAGAAAAAGCTGAAAATAACTGCGTTTGATCAGCTTCATTGATACCGCACCCCGTATCGTGCACCTCTACGAGGATATTCTCATCTTCTAACGGTTTTACATGACACTTTACAAACCCCTCTTCCGTAAACTTGAGCGCGTTATTAATTAAGTTCATTATTATTTGACGTAACCGCGCGATGTCACCCATAACATAACGTGGCAGAGTGGGATCGATAGAGTAACTGAAGGCTACCTTCGCCTTGGGCTCACGAAGCGTGTAGCTTTCACATAGTTCGTCAATACACTGATAAAGATCAAACGGTTGATAGTCTAACTCAAGACGCCCAGACTCAATTTTTGTGTAATCGAGGATATCGTTAATCACTGCGCGCAGGCTCTCAGCACTCCGCTTCAGCGCCGCTAAATACGTCTTTGCGGTAGGGGTTTTTACCTCTTCGCTAAGCAAATCGGCCATACCGACCACCCCGTTTAACGGTGTCCGTATTTCATGGCTCATAACGGCCATAAACTCCGATTTCGCTAAGCTTGCTTTCTCAGCCTGTTTGGCCGCCTGATTTAATTCTAACCCCTTAACCTCTAATGCCTGCGCCTTGCGAATACTCGACCGCCCTTCCAAGATCAACGCGCGAACTAACATACCGCCTGAAAACATTAACAAGGTAATAAGTAACAGCACCAATCCGTAGAGACGTGTCAACACCCGCCGCTCCTCACTACGCATTCGAGATACATGCGCATTGGTTTCTATTAAGATGGTGCCGGTGAGCTGCTGGAGGTTAGAAGCCTTGTCCAACAGCGTGGTTATCAACGCACTATTTAATTCAGCGGTGTTATCCCATAGCGGCTCAAGTAAGGTTTCCATCTCTAAAATCAGCACTTCCGTCTGCCGAATAACCCCTTCGACACGCTCAAGCTCACCCACTACCTTCCCAATATCACCTTGAAAAAAGAGTGTTTTCCGACTAAATAGGATTTCATAACGCAATAACACATCATCCGCAGTCGCGGTATCAGCCTGCATTTCGAGTAACATTAAACGAAGTTCACGCACTTCTCGGTCATACTGGTAACCGGCCCACAATAAGTTCTCAAGCAGGCGATTCTCCAGCGCGTGTTGGCGGCTAAAAATAACTCCGCCGGTCGTTAGCGCTGAAAGAAAAAAAAGGATCGCTGAAAACGTAGCGACCCTGGCGCGGCGGGTAAAATAAAACTTCATGGTGGTCAACATACCCTTTACCTGCTTATGTTAATCAATTTCTATGCGCTTTACCTGCCACACTGAGCGTGAAAGGATTTCTTCATTCAAGAGCTCAGGATGCTGGTCAAAAGGGTAAATAACGAAGAGCGGCCCTTGATCGCGAATGCGTAGCGCTCTTCCGTCCGCTTGCATAGCCAGAATTACATCAAGATTCTCAAAATCACTGACAGGTATCGTTGCTGCGTACTCATTGAGCGCCACCACACGCATATTCTCCCCTTTGGCATCAGCGGCTTCCAGTATGGCCCGCCCCAACGGGCCAGAGAATCGCACCGCGCCATCATACCAAGGCGTGCGAGTCGTCGTTTCGTGTTGATCCAAGGCTTCTAACATCGCTTTATCAAAATGGGCTTCGTTCCCCACATTGGGCTGCCCCAACTCACCGCTTATCACCAGGATGACAGGGCCTTCAGGCGCTTCAAGAGCGATAGCACACGTCGACATTAGGGCAAAGCTCGCTACCACGAATAAAAACCTGAATTTACAAACCACAGGTCGAATTATCATGAGGCACCTCAGCACTGATGATTAAGAATGCCACGAGTATATATCGACCGTCTGAAGGTTAACTGTGAACCTTTGTGTCAACGTACCATTATCAACTAAACTTTATGTATGAGCTTTTCGCGTCTACGAGCATGGCGTTTAACATACTAAAATAAGGGAAATCATCATGCATATTGGCGTACTTGAAGATGATCTAGACCAGCAGACCTTCATCGAACTGTGTCTCACAACCGCGGGCCACCAGGTATCTTTATTCACTCGCTCTAGCGAGCTTCGTCGCGCAACTCAACAGCAAACGTTTGATTTTTTTATCATTGACTGGCGGTTACCTGATAGTTGCGGCATGGATGTGGTCTCTCATTTACGCCAGCACGAGGGATGGCAGGGACCAATACTTTTTAGGCTCTTCGACGTTGGGTGTGGAATTCGCCCCCTGAGCTGGGCCAGAATATGACCTCCACAGCGGCAGGAGGTATGACATGGACGGCACCCAGATTCTAACACTCGGCCTGGGCTTGGAAG
>NZ_JBANSO010000053.1:0-6753 GCF_037070225.1 Vreelandella indica | reverse complement strand
CTCGGTCACGGGCACGTGGCTACCGGAACGAGGCCAACTTTATCGCCATGATCTACCTGATTGGGAGCCCGGTGGGCCGCCTATTCGATCAGGCCAAATCCACGTGAAGTGACGAAGAACCGCATTTTCTTTACGCCACAATGGGTTATCAAGCACGCTAGCCAATCGTTTTTAGACGTAATGGGGTGTCGGCTACAGGAAATCAAAGGGCAACATCACCGTATTTTCTGCGATGCCGCCGAAACACAACGCCCTGAATATCAAACGTTTTGGCTGTCGCTTGCCGCTGGCAAAAGCCACCATGGGCGCTTTCGCCGTTTTAGAGAAGATGGCGAAGAGGTGTGGCTTGAAGCAACCTACCTGCCAATATGCACGCGCATGGGCAAAGTAACTCAAATTCTTAAAGTAGCCAATGAAGTTACTAAAAGCCACCAAGAAGCTAACCACCAAGATGCGCTGCTGCATGCCCTACACCGCTCTATGGCCGTGATTAAATTTACGCCAAAAGGCGACATCCTGGATGTAAACCAAAACTTTGAAAAAGTAATGGGTTATCGCAAGGAAGCATTGATCGGCAAACATCACTCTATGTTTTGCCGACCTGATTTTTATCGCCAGCAACCCAACTTTTGGCAGAATCTTGCCAACGGTGACTTCAAAAATGGCCGCTTTGAACGGGTAGATGCACAGGGCAAAACCGTATGGCTTGAAGCGACGTATAACCCTGTTGAAGATGCAGACGGTAACGTCATAGCCGTTGTTAAATTCGCCAGCAATATTACGCCACTGGTGGAAAAAGCTACCGCCACCACAGGTACGATAAGCTCAGCGCAAAGCAGTACATCGCAAATTGAGCAAACCGCTAAAGACAGCCTGGGCCACTTAGATGAGATGGTGAAAGGCGCTGCGCAGGCCGCGCAAACGCTCGCCCAAGCGCAAGAACTGATTGATGAACTGCATAAGCAGTCGCAAAGTATTCACAAAATCACCGAATCAATCGCAAAAATTGCCAGCCAAACTAACCTTCTCTCGCTGAACGCCGCTGTAGAAGCCGCCCGCGCGGGCGAACAGGGCCGTGGTTTTGCGGTGGTCGCCAACGAGGTGCGCCACCTTGCCAAAGGCGCCACCGAGGCGGTAGCGCAAATAACCCAGGTACTTAAAGACAACGGCAGCTTGGTAGAACGTACGACCCAATCCATGCAGCAAGTGATTCAACAGGGCAAAGCCAGCCAGTCCAGCGTTAGTGAGATTGATACCATTGTGAATAAAATTCTTCACGACGCCCGCAATGTCGCCACCTCTATCGAACAACTCGCCGCCGATACGCATATTTAGCCAAACCGATTTCATGCACAAGGAAGTGCACCCTTTACACATCACCCTCCTTTTATCGCTTTTAAGCATGCTACTATCTAACCCAGCTTAACTAGTTTAGATAAACATGCCTGAAAGGATATTGACTGATGTTCGATTCGCCCGTTGCGGTTGCCACGCCTGCCGCTGTTGATAGTTTTATCGACCGCTGGAAAGGCACCACCGGCACCGAAAAGGCCAACTATCAGCTCTTCCTTTCAGAACTGTGCACACTGCTTGAACTCCCCACGCCCGACCCTGCCAGCAAAGACAACAGTGAAAACGGTTACACCTTTGAGCGCCGGGTGGATATTCAAAACCCTGATGGCAGCGAAAATCGCGGCTTTATCGACCTCTACAAGCGCAGCGCCTTTGTGCTGGAAGCCAAGCAAACCGGCAAAGGGCTAGAAACCAAAGGCTGGGACAAAGCCATGCAGGCGGCTTATAACCAAGCCGACCAATATGTACGCGCCCTGCCCGCTAAAGAAGGCCGCCCAGCGTTTATTTTAGTCACGGATGTTGGCCGCACGCTGGCACTCTACTCTGAGTTTTCGCGCTCCGGCGGCACCTATGTCCCCTTTCCAGATCCGCGTAATTACCGCATTAAGCTGGAAGACTTACGCCAGCCAGACATTCAGCAACGCCTTAAAGCGCTATGGGAAGCACCCGATACGCTAGACCCGAGCCAATACGCTGCCCGCGTCACTCGCGAGGTCAGCGGCAAGCTGGCGACCCTAGCGAAAACGCTTGAGGCCGATGGCTATGAAGTCGATCGCGTGGCGCATTTTCTTAAACGCTGCCTGTTCACCATGTTTAGTGAAGATGTGGAGCTACTGCCCAAAGGCAGTTTCACCACGTTTTTAGAGCGCATGAAAGCAACCCCTGAACACTTTACTGACGCCATCGGCTCACTGTGGGAAAGCATGAACAGCGGCGGCTTTAGCGGCGTGCTCACCGCCAAAATTATGCGTTTTAATGGCGGCCTATTTAAAGGCATCGACCCGATTCCGCTTAATGCAGAACAGATTCAGCTGCTTATTGATGCGGCCAAAGCCGACTGGCGCTTTGTGGAACCGGCGATTTTCGGCAGGCTGCTGGAGCGCGCTCTTGATCCCCGCGAACGCCACAAATTAGGCGCCCATTACACGCCCCGCGCCTATGTAGAGCGGCTGGTAATGCCTACGCTGATTGAACCGCTACGCCGCGAATGGGCCACTGCGCAAGTGGTTGCGGAAGCCCACAACCAAAAAGGCAAAACCGACAAAGCGCTGGAAAGCCTGCGCGCTTTTCACCACAAGCTATGCCAAATACGCGTGCTTGACCCCGCCTGCGGCAGCGCCAACTTCTTGTATGTCGCGCTGGAACATATGAAGCGCCTGGAAGGCGAGGTGTTAAACCTGATTTCCGACCTGAGCGGCGGGCAAGACAGCCTGGACGCCGAAGGGCTAACCGTCTCGCCCCAGCAGTTCCTCGGCATGGAAATTAACCCCCGCGCCGCCGCCATTGCCGAAATCGTGCTATGGATTGGTTACCTGCAGTGGCACTACCGTATTCACGGCAGCCTCGACCTGCCCGAGCCGATACTGAAAGACTTCCACAACATCGAAAACCGCGACGCGTTGATCGAGTTTGACAGCCGCGAACCGCTGTTGGATGACAATGGCCAGGAAGTCACCATTTGGGACGGTATCAGCATGAAGAAAAGCCCCGCTACCGCCGAGCTGATCCCCGATGAAACCGCCCGCACAAGCGTGTACCGCTACCATAACCCCAAGCGCACAGAATGGCCGGAAGCAGATTACATCATCGGTAACCCGCCGTTTATTGGCGCTTCCACCATGCGCCGCGCACTCGGCGATGGCTATGTGGATGCCGTGCGCCAAGTATTTAAAGGCACCGTGCCGGAATCCGCCGATTTCGTGATGTACTGGTGGCATATCGCCGCCGAAGCGGTACGTACTGGCAACGCCCAGCAATTTGGTTTTATTACCACCAACAGCCTTCGCCAAACCTTTAACCGCCGCGTATTAGAACCGCACTTAAGCGATGCCAAAAAGCCGCTCTCGCTCACCTTTGCCATACCCGACCACCCCTGGGTAGATGGCAACGACGGTGCCGCCGTGCGCATCGCCATGACCGTGGGCCGCGCTGGCGAAGCACCAGGGCTTTTGCAGCAAGTCACCAATGAAAGCAGCGATGAAGCCCGCGAAGCTCGCGCAGTTGCACTTAGTCGCCGTGAAGGTAAGGTGTTTGCTGATTTAACGATTGGAGCGGATGTGGCCGGGGCGGCTCCATTAAAGGGCAACCAAAACTTAAGCAGCCGAGGTGTGATGCTATTTGGCTCTGGTTTTATAGTTACCTCTGAAGAAGCTAATCAACTTGGGCTTCAAAGCAATCCAGCGCTTGAAACCGTTATTCGTGACTACCGTAATGGTAGAGATATGACCCAAACGCCCCGCGGCGTAAAGGTCATTGATCTCTTCGGATTAACCATTGATGAGGCAAAATCAATTCACCCATCGATTTACCAATGGGTATTAGAACGAGTTAAGCCGGAACGTGATCAAAATAAAGATAAGAGCATTCGTGAAAAGTGGTGGCTTCATGGACGACCAAGACCTGAATGGCGCGATTATTCTGCAGGTTTGCCTCGCTATATAGCAACGGTAGAAACAGCAAAACATCGCCTGTTTACATTTTTGGATGCCGACATTTTACCTGATAACAAGCTGATCAATATTGCACTGCAAAAGGGTGAAGAGTTTGGGCTATTATCTAGCCGTTTGCATGTACTTTGGTCATTAACTGCTGGTAGCCGTTTGGGTGTTGGTAATGATTCAGTTTATGTAAAAACCCGTTGTTTCGAGACCTTCCCCTTCCCTGAACTTACCGGCGAGCAGGCGACAAAGATCGGCCAGCTGGCCAAGCAGATCGACGCCCATCGCAAGCGTCAGCAGGCAGATCACCCAACGCTCACGCTAACCGGCATGTACAACGTGATGGAAAAACTGCGCGCAGGCGAAGAACTCAACGCTAAAGAGCAAACCATCAATCAGCAAGGGCTAGTCAGCACGCTGATGGCCGACCACGATGCTTTAGACAAAGCAGTTTTTAACGCCTACGGTTGGGATGACTTGGCAAAAGCGCTAGTCGGCCTACCCGGCGCCACCACGCCACTGCCGGATAAACCCGCCGCCCAGGCAGAAGCCGAAGAAGAGCTGCTAATGCGCTTGGTAGCGCTTAATAAGCAGCGCGCCGCCGAAGAAGCCCAAGGCAACGTACGCTGGCTACGCCCGGAGTACCAAGCACCGGAAGAAGCCGCGCCTACCCAAACCGAGATGAGAAGCGAAGCGACGGTCAGCGACGCACCCGCCACCGAAAAAACCAAAGCAGCATGGCCCAAAGACTTGGCCAGCCAAGTCACCCAGCTACGCGATATGCTCGCCGCCAGCCCACACAGCGCCGAAAGCCTGGCTGCCCAGTTCAAACGCAAACCGGTAAAAGGCGTAAACGAGGTACTCTCCGCCCTCGCCGCCCTCGGCCAAGCCCAGCAAGAAGGCGAGCAATGGCGATTGGTGAGGTGATATGAAAAGACCTTATATAGTAGAGGCTAAGGAAATTCTGCGCCAATCGACACAGGGGCGCACAAAGCCATTTATAATACGTGATACAAATAATGATCAATATGTGGTTAAAGGCGTCAATGGCGTTGGCCAGCAGTCACTGGTATCTGAACTCATTTGTTCAGAATTAGCGCGACGCTGTGAATTGCCTGTTGCTGAGTACGCCTTAATGCGTTTTCCAACGGGCATGTTGGCTTTTTCGACAGAACCACGTGCCGGGGACCTAGAGGGAGGAATGGCCTTTGCGTCTAAGGTAGCTCCCCACAGCCAAGACCTACTCTTCTCGCTAATGGGAGAGGTCGACGAAGGTACTCAGCAGCGTCTCTTACTGTTTGATATTTGGATTAACAATGAAGATCGATGCTTAAGTAGCCAGGGAGGCAATGTAAACCTACTGTGGAGCGCTGTAAGTGGTTTGGTGGTCATTGATCATAATTTAGCTTTTGACCCCATAAACCATACAGGTGACTTTGAAAATCATGTATTTAGCCATCAACGTGGACGTTTCTCAGACCTTGAAATACGCGCACGCCACGAAGCGGTGCTTGACGCTGCACTGAATGATTGGGATATGATCACTGATTTAATACCTTTAGAGTGGCTCTACCGAGATACCGATGACGAGACCACCGAGATACAACCCACATTAGCAGAGCGCTTTAATTTGTTAGTGCGTTTACGCGATTCTTCCTTCTGGAGCTTGATATGAGCGCAATTATTTGTAATTACGCGGTACTGCGCTTTCAGCCCTATCTCGATACAGGTGAGTTCGCGAACCTGGGGATCATCATGCTCTGCAATAATGGCGAATTTCTTCAGCGTGTCGAAACTGTTTCACGAAAACGTATTACGCATTTCTTCGATAAATTGCCAGTAAAAATGTTTACTCAAGCGCGCCAGAATTTCGTAACAGAGCTTAAGCGTACGGTTGATTTAGCTAACCACCACAAAGGTCAATTGGATGTGCAATTACGCATTTTCAATGACTTGGTAGAACCGCGCGAAGCGATGTTCCGCTTCAGCAATCCAGGCACACTCGCTGCAAAAGACCCAGTGGCTGCCCTTGACGAGCTGTTCAATCGCTATGTTCATCATGATTTCAAACACATAGCTACACCAGAAGAACAGCTCACTAAAAACGTTACGCATTGGCTTAGATCACTGAATCGCAGATACACAGAGCAAACGCTAGGTAATGATATTGTTCGCGTAAAGTTGCCATTTGTCTGGCGAGAAGGCGTACGTATACGCCAAGCCATCAAACCCATCAGCTTCGACTTAGAAGACGCTAGCCGCATTATTGAGAAAGGTGATAAATGGTTGGCACATTTACGTAGACTCAAAATTTCTGAAACTGCTCCAGATGACATGGTGTTCATCAGTCAAGCCCCTAACGTACAAAAAGGCCCTAAACTACGTGCTTACAATGAAATCTGCCAAGAAATAGAGAGCGATTTTTCGGCGAGAGTACTTCCAGAGCAACTGGGGCAATATAGTATTCTCAAGGCAATTGCAGAGCCTGTTGTATAGAACGACAGGCATCTTAACGATATTGCTGCGTATGCAGCGCGAACTAAAGTTTTTCGGCTACGTGCTCCGCAGCCGATACTTATGGACTCTAAAAAAAGTATCCCGTTTAGATAGCCAATATATTTTGGCTCTTCGACGTTGGGTGTGGAATTCGCCCCCTGAGCTGGGCCAGAATATGACCTCCACAGCGGCAGGAGGTATGACATGGACGGCACCCAGATTCTAACACTCGGCCTGGGCTTGGAAG
>NZ_JBANSO010000052.1:0-8044 GCF_037070225.1 Vreelandella indica | reverse complement strand
GGAGGTCAGCGTCTGTTGTTCAGGTTCAGTGAGAGGGGCAACGAAGCGTTTTTCCATGGTTCTGTCCGTGTCAGAAATCCTGGCATGGATATTACACGAAAACTTTAGATCAGGTACTTAATTAGCGCGTTGCCTAGACGAAAATTGGGGCGAATAATGAGAATTTTTTCTACGCCCACAAGGCTGTCAATGGTTTCTGGTGTAGGTGCTTTGAGGATATACCGTATGCCTCCCAGTAAATATTGCTTCATTCTTTTTTCTAAAAAACGGGCCATTATTTTTAAATAATAGTTTGTTCTAATAAGTGTTAGTAATTGCATGTTATGGCGCTCTCTCAATTAATAAAAAATAGCCTGCCCACGGTTGCGACAGGGCATAATCAAAATAACTGTCACTGAAGGCACTGCTTGGGCTTTGCCCATGGCGAAAGAGGCAGCATGAGCCTAAATAACTTAAAGAAGAGTTAAACTGCGTAAGAAGTTCGAAAAGATAGGGTGGTTGGCTTACTGGTTGCATTCAGATGAGGTTGCTTTTTGAGAAGTAAGTTACCCTATTTAAGAAAAGCTTAAGTTTTGGTAGCCAAGATAGCGGCTTGTCGATTGAGGGAATCAGCATGCGTGCACTACTAATAGAAGATGATCCCTTGCTTGGGGATGGCATCAAGACGGCGCTGGAGCGCGAGGGCTACGCGGTTGATTGGTTTATGCTTGGCCGCGAGGCAATCAGCGCTATCGGCAGCGAGACCTTTAGTGTGATTATTTTGGATCTTGGGCTGCCCGATATGGACGGTATGCAAGTACTGCATTTACTCCGACAGCAATCTACTCTGCCTATTCTTATTTTGACGGCCCGTGATGCGATGGAAGACCGTATTGGGGGTTTAGATGCGGGGGCGGATGATTATGTGCTCAAGCCTTTCAATTTGCAGGAGCTCCTCGCCCGTTTGCGTGTCGTAATGCGGCGCGCTGAGGGGCGGGCCTCGCAAATATTGACGCTGGGTGCACTGAGTATTGATGAGGCTCTCCATGCGGTGAGTTGGCGGGGCAAAGACGTAAAGTTGGGCCGACGCGAGTATGCCTTATTGCTAGAGCTAGCTAGGCACCCTGACAGGGTGCTATCTCGCCCTCGTTTAGAAAATTTGCTTTACGGCTGGGGCGAAGAGGTAGAGTCCAACACGGTGGAAGTTCACATTCATCATCTGCGAAAAAAGCTTGAAAAACATCTAATTATTAACGTGCGGGGGATTGGCTACCGACTGGATAGCCAGGCGCAATGAGATCGATACGGCGTTATCTGCTTCGCACGCTAGCCATTACCATGGTGGTCGCTGGGGGCGTTGCGGTTACCGCGGCTTACTTAATTACGGATCACGAGCTAGAAGAAATTCTCGATACACAACTCAGTCTGCATAGCCGGATTGTGGCTGGCCAACTCGATCCAAACGCTACCATCGACGACTATGCTCGCCTTGCTGCGCGCATGGGCCTTCCCGCGCATCCAACCCAGCTATATCGTGACGGTATCGCCGTGCCCGTGAGCAGCTCTGAATCAGGTCCCAAGCTTTACCACGAGGAAGAGCTTAAATTAGTACTGGGTTTTTGGAATGCCGATGGCTCACCCAGGCTGTTAGGGGGCAAATGGAATGATGCAGGGCCTTTCCCCGCGCCTTTAGAGGAGGGTTTTCGCTGGGAAAGCTACGATGGTCACCGCTGGCGGGTTTTCAGCATGTTCGATGTTGCCAGCGATACCTGGATCAGCATGGGACTACGGGGTTCGTTTCATGATGAAGTGGTGGAGCGCATCACCTGGAACAATTTATTGCCGATGCTCTTGTTGCTGCCACTCCTTCTTTGGCTGATGAGTAGAGTTATCCGGCGGGGTGTTGCACCCATCCAAGCACTTTCCAGCCAGGTACAAGGTCGCTCCGCCCACGACCTGCGTCAAATCAATAATCCGGTTCCTCAAGAGCTTAATGGATTACGCCAATCACTAAACGACTTTATCGCCCGGTTGAAAGCCACGTTAGAGCGCGAGCGGCGCTTCACTGCAGATGCGGCCCATGAATTACGCACGCCCTTGGCAGCGCTGAGAATCCACTTAGATAATGCGCAGGCAGGGGGAGAGCAATCATTACAAAAGGCTTATGTCGGGGTTGAGCGGCTTCAACGGGTGGTAGAACAGCTGCTCATTTTGGCTCGTTTGGATCAAGTTGCCACAACCTCACCGGCCACTATTGACCTCTATCCGATTATTGCTGAATTGATAGCCGAGCTGTGGCCACTCGCTGATGAGCGAGATCAGCACTTGAGGCTAACAGGCTTAACCCGGTTGGAGGTTCGCGCCGACGAAGTCGAGGTGGGAATGCTCTTTCGTAACCTACTGGATAATGCCTTGCGCTATACGCCGGAAGGCGGTCAAGTGGAGGTAGAGTTAGCGCTTTGGGAGGGGTTGCCTCAACTCACGGTGAGTGACACTGGCCCCGGCCTCCCCGAGGCACTGTTGGATAAAGTCACTGAGCGCTTTCGGCGCGCGTCTGGCCAGGGTACCACCGGCAGCGGGTTGGGTTTATCGATTGTCTCGGAGTTGGCTCAGCGCCAGAACGCACGCCTTACGCTTAGTAATCGTACGCCCAATGGCCTGGCGGTCAGTGTGGTGTGGGAGCAAAACCAACATCAGGATCGCTGATTAGCTTACAGTGCTTTTCTTTGGAACAAGTGATTGAATCTAAATGCATTTCAACCGTTATATGCACCAGAGAATCGCACTGTTGCTACAAGCGCTGGCTAAAAATATGCCCTGAAGGCTGTTGCCACACAGCTATCTGCCACTCTCCCTCTGAAAAGAAAGGGGAAATCAATCACGAGGTGAGGCCATGCAACATACAGAGCACCATCGATCTAACCGTTCAGGTTGGCTGCGCGCAGCCGTCATGGGCGCGAATGATGGCCTTGTCTCGACTAGCAGCCTGATACTCGGCGTGGCAGCAGCGAGCACCGCGCATAGCGACATTATGTTGGCCGGTATTGCGGGGCTAGTGGCCGGGGCTATGTCGATGGCCGCCGGTGAATACGTCTCCGTTAGCTCACAGTCTGACACCGAACATGCGGATCTTGCGCTTGAGCGCCAAGCGTTGATAGAACATTTTGATGCTGAACTGGAAGAGCTGGCAGCGATTTATGAAGCGCGTGGGTTAACACCGGCGCTAGCCACGCAAGTCGCTGAACAGCTGATGGCAAGCGATGCGCTAGGCGCTCACGCCAGAGATGAGATTGGCATCACCGAGACAAGCCAAGCGCGCCCACTCCAGGCGGCCTTTTCATCGGCTGTGACCTTCACGGCTGGCGCCATGTGGCCGTTGCTAATCGCCTGGTGGGCGCCGCCGCCATTGCTTATTCTTCTGGTGGCGCTCTTCTCGATACTGTTTTTAGCCTTTCTAGGGGCGGCGGCTGCCCGTGTGGGTGGCGCGCCGATACTCAAAGCCTCGGTGCGCGTAATGTTCTGGGGCGCATTGGCGATGACCTTGACCTTCGGCATAGGCCGCTTGTTCGGTGTCGTGGCATAAATAAGGGATAGTGCAGCCATTGCTCTGTGTCAAACAGGTCTGAAAAGGCCACTCGTGCAAAATTAAGGAGTGGCCATTATCATTGCATTGTCTTAACAACATCTTAATTAAGACTGAACATCATGAGCCTTAGTGTTGGGGGTAGAGGTAGGGCGGCGGCGATAGCCATGCAACATGCTAGCGATCAAATTATCGCCTTGCTTGAGGCTTTCTACCACAGCACCCAATACATGCAGTGGTACTAGAAAAAGAATCGCGTTGGCCATGAATTCGTGGGTTTCTTCAACCCAGCCAACCCCCCAGAAACGATCCGTTTCTTCCATCATGTAGCCAGTAAGTCCCAGACCGAGGATTAGCCCAAGCAGCACCAGCATCATGATAGCGCCCAGCGGTGTATGGGTAATGCCGGTTTGCTCTATCTTGCTGTCGCGACCGCGCAGCACACATTGAAGTCGGCTCACGGTAGGCCAAAAGCTCCGCCAGCGTGCACTCCAGGGACCGATAAATCCCCAAAGGATGCGTACGACGATTAATGCCACCAAGGCATAACCGACCCATTGGTGTATATCGCCCCCTTCTTCGGTTAGCCATAAGTTGACGGCTACGCCAGCAACCAAAGCCCAATGTACCAACCTGACCAACGGGTCCCAAACACGGATACGGGTATTATCGGCCATGGTAACCTCCTGATCAGTCTTCGACTTCCTGCTTCACGATGCTGGCATCTACTGGGTTGAAATAGATCTCTACCCGGCGCTCCTGCTCGTCCCAGCCGTATATCTCGTAGCAGTTTCCCTCGGTGACCTTAAATTCTTTGATTTTGTAACCCATCTCGCTGATACGTTCTTCCATATCAGCTTGGCTGATCCATTCGTCACTGGGGGCATCAGTACAATGAGTCTCGGCCAGCGCAGCCGTGCTAGCCGTCAGTAACAACGCCGATGTTATAATCTTAGTGATGTGAGTTCGCATAAGTAATACCTCTTTTCGATGATGGGTGGCTGTGCAAGACATATTTGTCGATTGGCACAAGGATCATCCTAAATGAGGTAACTTATGGCAGGCTTAAAAAAAGGTAAGCAGCAAAAAAACTGATTATTGAGAACGTTTCTCTGGCGCCTGATGGGCAGATAAGTGAATAGCTGGGTTCGCTTTCAATTTCTTCGCAGGTTGCGGTTACCCCAGGCGATTAGGCCAACGACAGATCGCGCTGGCTAGCCATCGGTTTTATCACCTGGATTGCCAATTTACCGGGGCGGGGGAGTCGATGGTACTGTAAGGCGCTTTCGCGCAAATCGTCTGCCATGTGATTTACCTCGCTCGCTTTCGCTCACGGCGATAACGGTGACCACATCGCCGATCTTGTTTTTGTTTTGTATTGCTAATCGCCTAGCCACAATTCCATTTCTACAAGCCTTCCTAATTTTTAAATTAGTGGTCTCCGTTGTTTTGTCAATTTTTGTAATCTCAGCGACTAGTAGTTGGCGCTGTACACTTCAGGTGGGATCTACTTAGCCCGAATTTCTCACGGGGTATAAAAGAAAGCGGCTGAAAGTGTTATTATTTCAGGACGTTACACCAGAAAAAACACCAACAGCCGCTATCCAAAATGGTACCTGAAAAACTGACCTTCTCGCCACTCTCTCGCCGTCAAATTGAAGCCGATTTTTCCGGCGGTCACATCACCTCCGATGCCGGACTGTTTTTGCTGCGCGAGGTCGATAAACAACATCGCCTGACTCGCCGACTAGCCTCGGTACTTCACGATCCCCGGGATCCAGAACAGATTCGCCACCGGCTAGACACCATGGTTCGTCAACGGGTATTTGGCGTGGCCGCTGGATACGAAGACCTGAACGATCATGAAGCCCTTCGCTTTGATCAAGCGCTGCAAACGGCGGTTGGCCAGGACGACTCCTTGGCAGGCAAGTCCACGCTGTGCCGGATGGAGCAGCAGGCGGATCGGCAGGCGATAGTGAAGGCCCATCAACTACTTTGGCACCACTTCATCGAGCAGCACGAGGAGCCACCGGCGGAAATTGTGTTGGACTTTGACGGTACCGATATCCCGGTTCACGGCGAGCAGCCGGGCAAGTTCTTCAACGGCTACTACGACCACCATTGCTACTTCCCGCTGTATGTCTTCTGTGGCCGCCATCTGCTAGTGAGCTATCTGCGTACCAGTGACCACAGCGACAGCCATCACAGCTGGGCCATCCTGGCGTTACTGGTGCGCTTTATTCGCCAGTACTGGCCCGATACGCGCCTTGTGTTACGAGGTGATAGTCACTTTTGTCGCTCCCGGATGCTCAACTGGTGCGATCGGCATCACGTTGACTATATCGTGGGTATCGGCAAGAACAGTCGGCTGCTCAAGGAAGTGGATGTGCCCATGATGCTGGTGCGCAAGACCCAATGGCAGGTGGGGGGCAAAGTAGCAGAGACGTTCCGCTTCCCGTATCAAGCACACTCCTGGAAGTACCCACGCTGGGTGGTGGCCCGTCTGGAAGAAAGCGAGTTGGGCTCCAACCCCCGGTTTATCATCAGCTCCCGTTACGACGACGGCTTCAAGCTTTACTACGAGCAGTACTGTGCTCGTGGCGACATGGAAAACCGAATCAAGGATCAACAACTGAGCCTGTTTGCTGACCGGACCTCCAGCACGCACTGGTGGGCCAACCAGTGGCGGCTGATCTTATCGGGCTTCGCCTATACGCTGTTCGAGCGCTTACGCACTTACCTGAAGAAGACCCCTTTTGAGCGCATGAGCCCAAGCAACCTACGGCTAAAGCTCATCAAGGTGGGCGCGGTCATCATCCGCAATACGCGCCGCATCCGTGTGTTGATGAGTGACAGTTACCCCTATAAAGCGGAACTATCCGATCTCGTCAGGCGGTTGGTGCCGAGCTGAATGCTCGGGCGCCCCCGGCCCGACGCAATGGGGGAAAGGGGGAAGTGTGTCTGAACGACGGGGAGTGGTTAAAAAGTAGGCAATTTAAGCCGTGCCAACAGTTTTTTAGTGGCATTCCGTCTTGGGTGCAGTACTTGCTGAGGTGCTATGAGAAATCCGGGCTAAGCTGTTCTTCATAAAAGAGATATAGCTTTTTACTTGTCACTACACTCATGGTAGGAGGGCATGTTTATGAGTATGCCAATGTGGAAAAATCCTGGCTTTCTGGGTCATTTTGGTGATGATGCCGACTCCATGATGCAGTTTCTATGGGATTTTTTTCCTGCTCCAATGATGATGGTCCGTTGCGAAGGGCCGGGTGATTTCGTCGTTGAGGCAGTTAATCCCTTTCAGCAAGCTACGTTAAGCGACCAAAAAATATACCTGGGTAAAGATCTATCCCATATGTTTCCTGCATCGCTATGCAATGAGTTGACTGCAAATTGTGCTCACTGTGTAGCAGACGGGGTGTCGGTACGTTACGAAATGCCGGGAAAGTACATTGATGAGGAGTGTCATCAGGGCGATTGCCAGCTCCTACTCAAACCGATTAGTGGCCAACCAGGCGTAATTACGCATTTGCTCTGCATCGTCCATAACTCAAGTACCTGTAGCGGTTCGAAGGTGGCCCATTATTCCGAACTAGAAATAGAACGTCGGGTGTTGGAGCGCACCGACGAACTGACGACCATTAATCGTCAATTAAGTTACTTAGCGACTCATGATTGGCTCACTGAAGCGTTTAACCGTCGCCATCTCCTTGAGTTGGCGACGACTGAATTCAAGCGAGTTTGTCGTTATGGTTTATCACTTGGCCTGTTAATGCTGGATATCGATCACTTTAAGTCGATCAACGATGAAAAGGGCCACGCCGCAGGAGATCAGGCGTTGCAAACAGTGGCTCGCGCAATACGTGCGACAGTCCGCAATTGTGATTTGGTCGGACGCTATGGTGGTGATGAGTTCATCATCGTATTGCCCGAAACCGATCTGCAGGGAGCCCGCGCAATTGCCGAGCGGCTGAGCAGCACACTACAGAGAGCTAATCTGTCTGCCAGCATTGGCATCGCCACGCTTGAGCGCAATGACCAAACGATTGATGAGGTGATCAATCGCGCTGATCATTTGTTATTGAGCGCTAAGCGAAATGGTCGTAACCGAATTGAAAGCGCTTCCCTTACGCTTATACCTTGATGGCTGGCGTTTAGTGGCTATTACATTTAGCTTCCGTTCTTAGCGCTTGCTACAAACCGACAATATACGCTTGCGTCCAACCTGCTATCGCGGTACTAACAGTTATCTCTTAGCTTCGGATAACGCGATGAAAACGCTGCTGCGATGGCTGCTCACTCTCGTAGTGCTTTTAGCGCTACTACTAGTGGGGCCTGTATGGATATTGGCAAGTAATCAACCCGCCTTATTCACGAGGGCGCTGATTGAGCGGTCTGAAGGTACTGGCTGTTGGCATTGCTTATCAGGATTCGCATCTTCAGCGCGAGTGGCTGTTGAGTAATGCCAGAACGCAGCCCTTT
>NZ_JBANSO010000051.1:0-8180 GCF_037070225.1 Vreelandella indica | reverse complement strand
GAAACCGCTTAGCGCCGATGGTAGTGTGGGGTCTCCCCATGCGAGAGTAGGTCATCGTCAGGCACCTATACCACGAAGAACCCAGCCACCCGGCTGGGTTTTTTGTGTGCGTGAAAGAAAATAAATAGAGCTGAATAAATGCTATGATGCGCCCCAATTAATTAGGCAGCCCTCACCGTTTGTGATGGGCGGAATCGAGGTGAAGTGGTGAGCGAAACGGTACCTACGTCATGGTTAGTTTACTGCCGTCCAGGGTTTGAAAATGATGCGTTAGCTGAAATGCAGCATCATGCAGCATTAAACGACGTAGCCTGTGAGGCATCTTACGGCGAGGGGTGGGTAAGCTTAACGCGTCTAGATGGCGAGCCGGTGAATGAGTTACATCGTCAAGCAGCCTTTAAAAAGCTAATTTTTGCACGCCAAAGCTTAGCGGCGTTGCCCGCTCTCACTCTTTCACGAGATGATCGCCTTACCGCTATTTTGGAGCAGGTAAAGGCTAGTCGATGGAACTTTGAGGAAATTTGGCACGAAACGCCGGATACTAACGATGGCAAAGCACTGGCTGGGCTGATTAAGGCGCTTACCAAGCCGCTGGAAAGTATGTTGAAAAAGCGTGGCGCGTTAAGGCGCAGTGCGGGTGCACGACGCTTACATATTTTCTGGACTGACGGTGATCAAGTGCAGCTGGCGATGAGCTTCCCAGGCAATCGTAGCGATTTGATTAATGGTATTCGTCGGTTGCGTTTTCCCTCCCGTGCACCCAGCCGCTCAACGCTAAAGCTGGAAGAGGCATGGCATGAGTTTATTCCTAGAGATGAGTGGGATGTGCGGTTAGCACCGCATATGCAAGCAGCTGATTTAGGTGCCGCCCCAGGTGGCTGGACATGGCAACTGGTTCAGCGCGGCATGTACGTTTATGCCATTGATAATGGCCCCATGGAATCGCAGTTGATGAAGACCGGCCAGATTGATCATCTCAAAGAGGATGGTTTTACCTGGGAGCCACCACAGCGCTTAGACTGGCTGGTCTGCGATATTGTCGATAAACCAGTGCGAGTGCTAGCCATGGTGGAACGTTGGCTGATCCGTAAATGGTGCAAGGAGGCAATCTTCAACCTCAAGTTACCCATGAAAAAGCGCTGGGATGAGGTAACACGTTGTCTAACGGCGTTGGAAGAGTCGCTGGAAAAAGCGGGCGTGCATGCGAACGTATCATGCCGTCACCTCTATCATGATCGGGAAGAGGTAACGGTGCATGTAAGGCTTAGGGATTAATACGAGTGAAATCTCAGGCTTAATAGCCAGGTTCGTAAATCCGGATAGTTTCATCTTCGGTTAATAGCGGTAAAATACGCTGCATGGCCATTGCCCGCGCTTCGCTTGAGTGCCACTCCTTCCAAGCGCGGAGGTCACGCCATTTGGTAATCATCAGTCGACGATCGGTATGACCAAGTTCTACCAGTGTTTCACCACCGATGAAGCCCCTTACGCCTAGGGAAACGCGCATTGCCTCCCGCGCTGCTTGCTCAAATTCTTCTTCAAGACCGGGCATAATTCGCCGTTCGATGATAACTTTAATCATACTTTCTGTTTCCTACATCGAGGATATTAATGGCTGATAATACGGGTACGTTACCCAGCTTTGACGTGGTATTGGATACCTCAGGACTTTACTGCCCAGAGCCTATTATGCTAATGCATAACAAAGTGCGCGATATGACATCAGGCCAAGTGCTCAAAGTGATTGCCACCGATCCCGCCACCACACGAGATGTGCCCAAGTTTTGTCAGTTTTTAGGGCACGAACTGCTTGAGCAGGACACCGCGTCTGAGAATAACTACCTCTATTTTATTCGCTTAGCATAATCCTTAGAGATAGCACTAGAACCCAAGCGAGGCTCAAATCAACATCATTGATGTTGGCCTCGCTCACAAGGCAGCACTAAGGCACTCGGCTAATCGCTTGCCACGACCATCATGGCTAGCGCCTCAAGCGTTGCCGGATCTTCTTCCAATATACGATTGGCGATATGGCGCTGGAAAAAGTAAACGGTTTGATGGCGAGCGTGAGCGCTGTAAAGGCACTTATCCCCTAACAAAATCGGTGTCATCGCCGCTTTGTTCTCGTCGGCAAGGAGCGCGTCAAGGCTACCGTCGCTGTAGAGACGCCAGCCGTAAACAGGCTTCATATGCCAGGGAGTGTTGGGGTGATTCATGCACAGCGCGTGGGTGCCCAGAGTGTCGGGTATTTGCTGAATGAGAGTGACTTCTCCGGAAGCCTCATAATCAAAATATTCAGCTGCGGCGACTAACTCATGGTACTTATGGTCCGGTGGAGAATCGAAAATTTCTTCCGTTTCAGGGTCGCGGTAACCCACGAAGTAGCCATTCTCCTGGCTGTTCAGATCATGGCAGGCCGCCAACGTTTCCATCCACGGCACCATGCCAAAGACGCTACCATCTTCTCTTAGCCCCCAGGCTAAAATAGGCATGCCGTAGTAAGTGTCGGGACTCGCAGCGAGTTGGTACACCATCTCTAGCCCATCTAGCTCCGGAGCTAAACGAACTAGGCACTTTTGCGCCTGCTGACGCTGACGCACAGTTTCCAGGTCGATGACCTGGGCAGAGCGGGGTGACAGGGATGCGCCCATTATGTCCCTCCTTGTGCTGCGTGGTCATGACATTGGCGAAGCAAGTTTGGCTTGCTTCATTATTATCCTTGCTTATCCACCTTACCTATCAACCAATAGCACAAGTTGCTCATAAGGTTAAGGGTTCTACGCTTTTTAATTATCTGAGCAAGTTGGAAAGCGAGCTCGTAGCGCTTGATGCTCGGTGAACGCTTGCTGAAACTGGCCCCAGGGCGCTTGGGCGTTTTCCAGCGAAAGCCAGCGTGCCTGATAGCGTTGAATCGCTATTGGCTTGTCTACCGGCTGCGCGTCAATTAAGCGGTTGATCGCTGTTAGCCACTGTTGGGCAGTGTTTGCCAAGCGTTCAAGCGACTGTGGTTCCCAGCGCCTCAAGCAGTGTGTGACATCTTTCTGCTGAGCTAATAATGCATTCGCTTCGGTTAAGCGTTGAGTGGCGAGTAGCAGGGCGCGCAACACTTCGGCGGTCAATGGCTGCTCTTGTAGGGTTTTTAAATGATTTTCGAGGGCCGAGGAGTCTTGCTGCCAATTGAGGTCAAACTGATGATCCGTCATTTGCTGAAGATAATCAATGGCTTCAAGCTGGCTTGCAATAGTGTTTTCATCGACGTTAGCTAAAGGCTGGCTTGCGCGCGAAAAGCTTTTCACCCATTCGCTAGAATCAAAAATAGCGTTCCAACTGACGGCGGGTAACTGAGCTGTTTTAGTGACCGTCAGCTGTTGCAGGCGCGTTCGGTCTTCATCGCTTAACTGTTCGGGAACATCGCTGTTCCAGCAGGTGCTTAGCCGTTGCCATAGTGTTCGCTCATATAACCACTGCTGGCTAGGAGGTGCTACTCGGCCGAGTTGATTGTTACGTGCTGCTATAAGAGAAGTAATTTGGCATTCGCGTAGTGCATAAATATTCAGCATGCTATCCCTTGTTTCGGGGATATCAATAAGCCGAGCAGAGCGCTCAGGGAAATCGCCAATATTAATGGGGTCAGCTCGCTCAATGCCTGTCTGGTCGAGGTCATTCGCAAGCTGATGATGGTAGGACTGCCACTGCTGCTCAGCAGGGTGATCGCCACAGCCAGCCAGTAAGGCACTTAGGGTTAGTGTTATAAAAAGATTGCCCCGCCAAGCCATGTTTACCCCTTAACGCTGATACGCCGCAAACGCCAGGCAAGTAGCAGGGCCGCAGTGCTCAAGCCCGCAATCAAACCCATCCAATAGCCATGAACCCCAAGTGGAGCAACCATGCTGCCCACGCCACGGGAACCCAGCCAGTGGCCGCCGCCCAAGCCTACAATCCAGTAGGAGAGTACCGTTATCACCATCACGATGCGGGTATCTTTATAGCCGCGTAAAGCGCCTGCCAGATTGACCTGTAGTGAGTCAGAGAGTTGGAAGATAACGGCCAAGGCAATGATGGAAAGTGCCAGCGACTGTATCTCACTGTTCGAGGTATAAAGCGCAATGACAGGAATTGCGCTAAACCACAGCAAGATGCTGTTGATAATTGCGACGATCACACTGATAACAATGCCGTTCCAGGCGACCTGCCGGGCTAAGGTTAAACGCTGCTGACCAAGCGTGTTACCCACCCGTACGGTTAGCGCCATACTCAGCGACATGGGCAGCATAAACAGAATGGAGGTGAAGCTGAGTGCTATTTGGTGAGCCCCCACCGTGACTTCACCAAAGCTGGCAATAAAGAGTGCAATGAGCGTGAACAGGGTCACTTCGACAAAAATAGCCACACCAATGGGAACGCCCACCACCACTAATTCACGTATGCCTAGCCATTGGGGCGGTGTCAGTTTTTGCCAAATCGCAACGCTTTTATAAGTGCTTCCCCTGCGCGTGTAGTAGGCCATCGCGAGTGCCATCGTCCACATGGAGAGCGCCGTCGCAATGCCGCAGCCAAAAGCGCCTAAGGCAGGCAGCTGTTGCAAGCTAGTGGGAACCCAGGCGCCAAATAAATCAACCAAGCCATCGCCGCCGTAGATCAAGAGGTAGTTGGCAGGAATATTCACGCTTAAGCCGACCAAGCTTATCCATAGCGCCGGGCGGGTGTGATTCATGCCATCGGAAAACGCTCTAAGCGCCTGAAAAAGGGCGATCCCCGGCATACCAAAGGCGACAGCTGACAGATAGGCGGCAGACTGGCTGGCAACGGCAGGGGGCACATTCATTAATTCAAATATCGGCATGACGGCCGACCAGAGCAGTAAGGCCGCGACAACACCTAGCAGCAGGGCAACCCAGAGCGCCTGGTGCACTGCTGGGCTAATAGCGGTTTGGCGCTGTCCACCCAGCAAATGTGCCACAATTGGTGTGAGCCCCATCAGGGTGCCCGTCATAAACAGCATCAATGGCATCCAGAGACTGGAGCCTACCGAGACGGCAGCGAGTGACGTTGCATCATGTCGGCCTGTCATCATGACATCAACAACACTCATCCCTGCTTGAGCCAGCTGAGCTCCGCAAATGGGTAATGCCAAGTAGACCAGAGCGCGAGTTTCTGGCCAATACACCGATTTAACTTGTTGAGTGAAATCGCCCAATGAGAAGGCTCCTGATCGACGAATTAAGCTATAAAAAAGCGCTAGGTTAGCAGGGAAGCCTATGCCTTGCTGCCCTGTATTTAGTTTGCCTCTGTGAGGCAGTTATACTTTCTCAAACGGCAATGATAAACGAGGTCAATTTGAATCACGTGCAGGATCGATGGACGCTGGCTGATATTACCGCGCTCTTTGATGGCATTTTTGCAGAGCATTATCAAACACGCCTAATTCGGGGGGACGATGAACCCCTCTATCGGCCTGCTGATAGCGAAACACCGTACCATCAAGTTATTTTTGCGCGGGGCTATTATGCCAGTGCGTTACACGAAATTAGCCACTGGTGTATTGCGGGAGAAAAGCGTCGTCAATTAGAAGATTACGGCTATTGGTATTCGCCGGATGGGCGTAATGCTGAGCAACAAGCTGCTTTTGAGAGCGCAGAGGTTGCTCCCCAAGCGTTAGAGTACCTATTTGCCCAGGCGTGTGGCCGCCATTTCCATGTCAGCGTGGACAATTTGGGGGGCGATACGGACGTGGACCGGGACGCTTTCCAACAGCGCGTTATGGTTCGGGCAGCGCGCTACCAAGATGAAGGCTTACCCCTACGTGCCAAAGCCTTTTGCCATGCATTGAACGCTTACTATCAACAAGGGCTGACGCTCAAAACAGCCATTGCTCAAGGACTTGATAGGTTGCTATGCACACGACTATGTTGAAGCTGTCTACTATGTAGGCGTTACGAATCATAAGGAGGGAATCTCATGACTCAGCACAATCCAAACGGATCAGCCAAGGATGTGGTTGGTATCCTAACCACAGATCATCAGGAAATGATGGCGCTGGCAGGCCAAATTAAAGGCTCAAATGACCCACAGTGGCGTAGAGATATGGCGGATACCTTGATCGCTGAGGTAATGCGCCATGCCGTTGCCGAGGAAATGTACGTTTATCCGGCAATAGAAAAATACATACCGAATGGAACCGAAGAGGTTGAGCACGACAAACAAGAGCACGATGAAATTGTTCAAGTAATGAAACAGCTGGAAGATTGTAACGCCGTCGATCCGGTTTTCATGGCGCAGCTCGAAAAGTTAGAAGGATTGTTAAGTCACCATGCAGACGACGAGGAGTCACAGCAATTTCCTAAGATGCGCACCCATATGTCCAGTGACCAACTCATTGAACTAGGTGAAAAAGTAGAGCAGGCCAAAACACTGGCGCCGACTCGTCCGCACCCCAGCGCTCCTCATTCAGAACTCTTCCACAAAAGTGTGGGGGCAGGTGTAGGCATGGTTGACAGGCTTAGAGACAAGCTCACGGGGCGGAAAACGAAGTAAATAAGTAAAGGATTTATACAAGCTTAATTTAGGAGCTGGTGACCGCAAACAGTTTTTTAGACGGCTTTTGCTAGATATTTTCCTGAAAAGGGAAGGGGGAGCAATGCGCCACTTAGTGGCGCTTTAGTTTACCTGCTTCAACTCGTGGGTAATGTCAGTCATGCTGTGGTAGTGATGGTCGCTAAACTGCTTCAGCAGTTGTATTTCCTGCTTACTCGCATTTCGATAGGCATGATTGATTAGCTGCTCACGCGTGGCTGGAAAGCTTATTCCATCGAACAGGCTAGCAAAGCGAGCTGCGGATGGGGCTTGCATGGCACGCTGGCCGCCAGTCTTGCTTGGCTGGTTGTGGGGCACGTCATCATGAGTACGCAGTTCTCCGAAGGCACGCGCGACCTCGGCAGCATCGCGATACTCCTGGTCAGGTAATTGCCGCACGATGTCACACACCTCTTGGTCATCGTCACTCAGTGCATCGACGAGTTCGCTGCGTGTTTTCGGGGATTCAATCCCTTTCAACGCTTTTTCAATATCAGCCGCAGAGACCGCCTGTTTTGGATGAGAAGTGAGCATATGCCGCTCGTAAAGAGATTTTTGCTCGAATTCAGCCCCGCATATTTCACAAGTAAACTGTGCCATCAGCGTATCTCCCCCAGCGCTTTTTGGATATCTGCCATCGTTGAGTACTTTCGGCTGGGAAATTCCTTTAATACGTTAATAACGTCATCTGTGGCATGGTTGGTTTTGGCCTGTTTAATCAGGTCCGCCTTGCTGCTCGGTAAATCGATGCCCTTGAGTGCCTTGGTAATGCCAGCCGCCGATGCCGAATCAGTGGCTGCCTTGCCACCGCGCTCACCGCCTTTGCTGCGATCGCCTTCGGGTTCCTTGGCTTCTGGCCGCATGTGCGGCTCGGTGAGCTCGCCACCTTCCAGCGCCTCATTGGGCCACTCGCGCTTTTTCAGCCCTAACGTCTTGAATAGGGCCGCCTTGCCGGTGATGGAAATTTGCTCTTCGGCGAGGTTGTCATGCGCTCCGATGAGCAGAAATTGAGCATTTTCGTAGTCGAGCAGCTTGCTATCGTCAATATCCAGCCAGCGTTTGTCGGCGAATTTCTCTATTAAGCGCTTGGGGTAGTTCGGTTTAGCGTCTGGAAAGCCGGGGACATCAAGAGATGGGTTGCGCACCGAGATGATATAACTTGCCTCGGCAAGAATCCCCAGTTCCGCCTGCGCTTTGCCGGGTTTCGTGGGGTTGGTGAGCCGATAAGCCAAACGCGAACTGTTGTGACGCTCAAAGATAGCGTAGCGCCCCTCTCCAACGGGAATGGCTTCGCCCTGTTCCTGCTCGCCACGGGTTTTGGTAGCGTACTCGAGCGGCGCTAGCGCCTCGCCAATGATTGTTGGCTTGCCTATCATGTCGTTCATCATCCACTCTCGTGCGGTAGACGATGGCTTGCCATGGCTAATCTTAGGCATGCGCTTTTTGCCCACCAGGAATAATCGAGCGGTGTCTTTATCGTCTGGCGTTAAGTACCTGATCTAAAGTTTTCGTGTAATATCCATGCCAGGATTTCTGACACGGACAGAACCATGGAAAAACGCTTCGTTGCCCCTCTCACTGAACCTGAACAACAGACGCTGACCTCC
>NZ_JBANSO010000050.1:0-8267 GCF_037070225.1 Vreelandella indica | reverse complement strand
TCAGCTTTTCAGGTACCATTTTGGAAGCGGCTGTTGGTGCTTGATGGATTGGTTAGGTTCTTGAAATCATAGCACTTTCAGCCGCTTTCTTTTATACCCTGTGAGAAATCCGGGCTAGGCCATCAGGTAGTGCAATGGCCCGCACGAACTCACCGCTGGGGCGCTCACATCGAAATACCGGGCGCGAGCTGCCATCCTCATTACTACCGATGGCGGGCTCACGCTTGCCACGCAGGGTAAGCACATTATCCTGGATATCAATGGTCAAGTCCGAGGGAGCCAGCCCCGCAGCAAACACATAGACACGCACGGCATCATCGCTGCGAGCGAGATTGATCATCGGGAAACTGCCCCGTGGCACCGCCCGAATATCCATCGCACTGCCATCAGGCAAGAAGCCGTCCAATAGTTGACGAAACCAATCCAACTGCTGGGACGAGCCGATTTCGAAACGCTTAATATCGTCGAACATAGCGAACACCTCCTACGTTAAGCAGATGATCGAAAGAGGCCGCCACGTCACAGAGCAGCGCCTCTATCAACTGCAAAATAGGAGCAGTTCAAAGGCTTTCAAGGGGTTCAATAGCAATTTTTCTAGCTTTTTCACCGGCCATTACGAAGTCAGCCCAATCCCGCGCAAAATCACCGAAGTCACCGACTGCACCGCTTTTTCGAACTGCAGGTCGCTCAGCGGTTGGTCGTCGTTGAGCAGGCAGATTTGGTAGTCGAAATCGGCGTAGTGCTGCGTGGAGGCCCAGATCATATAGAGCAGGTAGGAAGGTTCGACAGGATTGATCTGGCCCGACTCTACCCATTCGCGAATTTTTGACTCTTTGAGTTTGGCCCATTCATAAAGGTTATCGCGCAGGCGCTCTTTGAGGATGGGGGCGCCCTGCATCACTTCGGCGGCCCATACTTTTGAGCCGTGGGCGCGGTTTCGGGAGTGGGTCATCTTGGCGCGAATATAGGTGGACAGCACAACGCGGGGATCATCGTAAAGCTCGAAACAGAGCGCATCCTGTTTCCAGACCTCAAGAAGTGCTAATAGAACATCTTGATACAGCGCTTTTTTGGTCGAAAAATAGTAGTGCACATTGGACTTGGGGAGTTCGGCCAACTGCGCGATTTCGCCCATGGAGGCGCCTGCGTAGCCTTTTTCGGCAAACAGCTGTTCCGCCGCCTGGAGAATCTTTTTTACATTGGTTTGCCGAATTTCGTCCTGAGTTCTCGCCACGCTGTCCTCGTCCCTATACGCATGAAGTACGCACCAAAAAAAGCACCATCGCAGGGCGACGGTGCTGAGAAGATGTCCTAGTTACCCGAGAACGTCAACTTTGATTGGCAGGAAACGAGAACTCGGCCCGGGTCGCTTCGCTCACCGATGGCCAGCGCTGGGAAACCGCTTTACGGCGGGTATAGAAGCGCACTGAGTCCGGCCCGTAGGCGTGAAGGTCACCAAACAAGGAGCGCTTCCAGCCGCCAAAGCTGTGGTAGGCAACGGGCACGGGCAGCGGCACGTTCACCCCTACCATGCCAACCTCGATAGCATCGGTAAAGCGGCGGGCCGCTTCGCCATCGCGGGTAAATAGACAGGTACCGTTGCCGTATTCGTGATCGTTAATTAACTGCATGGCGTCGTCCAAACTACCGACCCGCACGATGCAGAGCACTGGCCCGAAGATCTCTTCCTGATAGATGCGCATCTCGGCTGTCACGTTATCGAACAAGCAGCCGCCGACAAAATATCCCTCTTCATGGCCAGCCACTTTAAGGCTGCGGCCATCAGCGACGAGGGTTGCACCGGCGTTAACGCCCTCTTCGATGAAGCCGAGCACCTTATCGCGGTGCTCGGCCGTCACCAGCGGGCCCATATCCAGGCCTTTGTCAGTGCCAGGGCCCACTTTCAGTTGAGCGATTTTAGGCAACATGGTTTCGACCAAGCGATTGGCCGTTTCATCACCGACGCACACCGCCACTGAAATCGCCATGCAGCGTTCACCGCAGCTACCGTAAGCCGCGCCCATTAGCGTGTTGGCGGCGTTTTCCAAGTCAGCATCCGGCAGCACCACAGCGTGGTTCTTCGCCCCACCCAACGCCTGAACGCGCTTACCGGCTGCGGAACCGCGCGAGTAAATCGCTTCCGCTACCGGTGTGGAGCCGACAAACGAAATGGCTTTAACGGCTTTGGCATCCAAGAGTGTTTCCACTGCTTCGCGACCGCCGTGAATGACGTTCATCACGCCTTTAGGCAGCCCCGCTTCTTGAAGCAGTTCGGCCACAGCCATAGATGCGGATGGATCTTTCTCAGATGGCTTGAGGATAAAGGTGTTACCACAGGCAATCGCCATGGGGTACATCCACAGCGGCACCATGGCGGGGAAGTTAAACGGGGTAATGCCCGCGACCACGCCTAAGGGCTGGAAGTTAGACCACGCATCGATGCCCGGCCCTACATTGTGGGAGTACTCGCCTTTGAGCAGTTCGGGTACGCCGCATGCGTACTCGACGTTCTCGATGCCACGCTTGAGTTCGCCCATCGCATCTTCTGGGGTTTTGCCATGCTCTTCGCTGACCAGTTGCACCAGGCGGTCAGCGTGCTCTTCCAGCAACTGCTTAAAACGGTACATCACCTGGGCACGCTTGGCGGGTGGCGTATCGCGCCAAGCGGGGAAGGCCGCCTGAGCGGCGGCAATCGCGCGCTCTACGTCGGCGGCATTCGCATCCGCGACTTGGCGAATCACTTTGCCCGTTGAGGGATTGGTGACATCCAGTGTGCGCTTGCTCTCGACTAACTCACCGTTAATCAGGTGGGAAACAACACTCATAGTTAAACTCTCTATAGTTAAACTCGCTGAAGTTGATCAGTAGATTAGGCTAACGAATCCAGGGTGGTCGCAACGGCATCGAACAGCCGCTCTAGCTCGGCCTCAGTGGTACCAAACGGAGGGCCAAACTGCAGCGTGTCGCCGCCGTAGCGCACGTAGAAACCTGCTTCCCAGAGCGCCATATGCGCATCGCGGGGGCGAATGATGGGATCGCCGTCGCGGGGGGTTAGCTGAATGGCGCCAGCTAAACCGTAGTTACGAATATCGACAACGTGGTTGCGGCCTTTTAGCGCGTGCAGCTTCTGCTCAAAGGTGGGCGCGATGGCGCTCACCTGAGCGGGGAAGTTTTCACGCTCCATCATTTCAAGGGCCGCTAGCCCCGCCGCGCAAGCCACCGGGTGGGCGCTATACGTGTAACCGTGGGAGAACTCAACGGCGTGTTGGGGGCCGCCAGCCTGCATAAAGGTGTCGAATATCTCGCTGGAAGCGATGACCGCGCCCATAGGAATGGCGCCGTTAGTGATCTGCTTGGCCACGTTCATGATATCAGGCGTTACGCCAAAGGCTTCCGCGCCGGTGGTCGCACCGCTGCGACCAAAGGCAGTAATCACTTCGTCAAAAATCAGCAGAATATCGTTAGCTGTGCAGATCTCGCGCAGCCGATCCAAATAGCCTTTGGGCGGCACAATTACCCCTGCAGAGCCGGACATCGGCTCGACAATCACCGCAGCAATGGTCGAGGCATCGTGGAGGGCGATTTGATCGAGCAGCGCATCGGCGAGCTCTGCACCGGTTTCCGCTTGGCCGCGGGTAAAAGCGTGGCCCGCCTGAAGGGTATGCGGCAGGTGCGTTACGTCCAACAACTGACCGTAGTGTTTACGGTTACCACCGATACCGCCCAGGCTGGTGCCGCCGATATTCACCCCGTGATAGCCCTTGGCACGACCGATCATGCGAGTTTTCTCAGGTTTACCTTTTAGCCGCCAGTAAGCCTTGGCCATTTTGACCGAGGTGTCGGCGGCTTCTGAACCGGAGTTGGTAAAAAACACATGGTCCAGACCCGCAGGCGTGAGGCTTGCGACCTTTTCCGCCAGTTTAAACGCCAGCGAATGACCAAGCTGAAATCCCGGCGCAAAGTCGAGGCTGCCTAACTGCGCCGAGACGGCCTTTTGGATCTCTTCACGGTTATGCCCCGCGCCGCAGGTCCATAGCCCGGAAAGCGAATCGAACAGCTTACGGCCCTGATCATCGATGTAGTAACGCCCTTCCGCTCCGGCAATAACACGCGGGTTGGCATGGAAGTCGCGGTTGGCACTAAACGGCATCCAGTAGTGCTGATTAAGCGCCGTTTTAGAGGGTGAATCCCCCATCGAAGAAGGTGAGGCTTGTGTCTTGGTTTTGCTTTTTATTCCAAACATGGTGTCTAGCTCCATCGCTATGAGACATGGTCTCAGCATGCGCCACCACACACGTTTGTAAAATTACGCTTTTCTTTTGTTCACGTTAGAGAATGTATACGTATCACGGGCTTTTTTGTCTCTACTCTAGCAATGAGCCAAATAATAAATCGGGGAGTCGCCAGCTTCTTCCGTGCTCAATAAAAGGAATTGATATGAACTCGCTTATTGAACCGAAAATCGCCATCGCTGACTTACGCACTGACAGCGATCGACTTTGGGAATCGCTAATGGAGTTGGCCAAGCTAGGTGCCACCGCCAAAGGCGGCGTTAACCGTCAGGCGCTCACCGATTTAGAACGCCAGGGGCGTGATCTGTTTATTCAATGGTGCCGCGCTGAAGGCTGCACCATTCGCATCGATAATATTGGCAATATATTTGCTCGTCGGGAAGGCAGTGACCCTAATGCCAAAACCGTCATGGCAGGCAGCCACTTGGATAGCCAGCCTACCGGTGGCAAGTACGACGGCTGCTTCGGTGTGCTCTCCGGCTTGGAAGTGATTCGCACCCTTAATCAGCACAACATCACTACTCAGTCTCCTATCGAAGTCGTCGCCTGGACCAACGAAGAAGGCTGCCGCTTTCCGCCCTGCATGATGGGTTCCGGCGTATTTACTGGCGAGCTGGAATTTGACGCCATGATGGCGCGCACTGATGCCGATGGCGTGACGGTTAGCGATGCCTTGGACGCCATCCATTACCGCGGAAGCGACAGCGTCTCGCCAAGCGAGATAAAAGCCTACTTTGAGCCGCACATTGAGCAAGGCCCGATCCTGGAAGATACCGACACCATCATTGGTGTAGTTATCGGCGGGCTTGGTCAGAAGTGGTTTGATTTAACTCTAACCGGGCTTGAAGCCCATGCGGGACCGACGCCGATGAACCTTCGCCGCGACGCCATGATGGGTGCTGCGGAAGTTACCCAAGCGCTCAACCGTATCGCCTTTGATCATCAGCCCCACGGGCGCGGCACGGTCGGCTGTATGACCCTGCATCCTGGTTCGCGTAACGTCATTCCAGGCCAAGTTAAAATGACCCTGGATATGCGTCACTGGGAACCGGAAGCGCTTATCACGATGGGCCAAGCTGTCGCGACCGCCGTGGAAGAAATTTGCCAACGTCATGGGCTGGAGTATGAATTAACGCCTACGGCGGATTTTGCGCCGGAATACTTTAATAAAGAGTGTGTTGATGCGGTGCGCCAAGGGGCAGAGAAGCTCAATCTCTCCCATATGGATATCATCAGCGGTGCAGGCCACGATGCGATGTTTGTTGGCCGCGTAGCCCCCGCCGCAATGATTTTTATTCCCTGCAAGGATGGCATCAGTCACAACGAGATAGAGAGTGCCACGCCAGAGCACGTTCATGCAGGCTGTAACGTTCTGCTCCACGCCATGCTGGACGCTGCTGGCCTCGACTAGATTTCACATAACGCTACCGCACAGGGAGCGTGCGGTAGCCGATGGCTTACAGCACGACTTCATAACCTTCAAACTTGGGCGGGCCGAGATAGATACCTTCCGGTGCTTTAGCATTGGCATGCGCTTTGCGGAAGGCGTCTGACTTGGTCCAGTCGCGGAAGGCTTCTTCGGATTCCCAAACGCTGTGGGAGATAAACACGGTGTGGTCTTCCTGCTTTTCACCCTGCAGCATCTTGAATTGCTTAAAGCCCGGCACTTCATCCAGGTGAGAGTCGCGGTTGCGCCACACTTCTAGAAAGTCCTCTTCACGGCCTGGGGCAATCCGAAAACGGTTCATGGCGATATACATGGTGACGCTCCTGTTGGAAGGGTGCTGCTGAATGGATTACGCAAATGCTGGCTTGATGGTAACGTCCTGGTGTGATGACGAACAGGTGTAGCGACGAATAGCCCTCAACCGCCAGGTATCGGTCTTGTTAATGACTAAGGCACCCCTCCAGGTCGTTTGGTTCAAACGCGATTTACGCATTCACGACCATGCGCCGCTAGCTAACGCCGCTGCGGCGGGCCCCGTGTTGCCACTCTTCGCCATCGAGCCCGGCCAGTGGCAGGCACCAGACAGCGCCCTGCGCCACTGGCAGTTTGCCGCTGACTCGCTTATCGACCTTTCAAGCGCCCTGGCAACCCTCAGCCTGCCGCTGTGTATTTGGCAGGGTGATATCGTTGATGGTTTGAACGCCCTCAAAGCGCACTATGGCGAGCTGGTGCTGCATTCCCACGAGGAGACCGGCAACGCCTGGAGCTTTGCCCGCGACCTTAGCGTCAAAGCGTGGTGCCAGCAGCACGACACGCCATGGCATGAAGCGCGCCAGCACGGCGTCGTGCGTGGTTTAAAATCCAGAGTGGCTGACCGCAACGCCTGGGAAATCCAGTGGGAAACGTTAATGACTGCGCCCACCGCCACTGCCCCCTCAAACGCCCAGGCGGCTGAGGGCTGGCAAGCCTTTCACCACATTGACGCCGAACAGCTTCACAGCCTGACGCTCGGGTTTGATACCACGCCCTGCCCCGAGCGCCAGCCCGGTGGCCGCAGCGAAGGCCGCGCAATATGGCGCAGCTTTGTAAGCCAGCGCGGGAGGCGCTATCGCGGCTCCATTTCTAAACCGCTACTCGCCTGGGAGTTTGGCTCACGGCTTTCGCCTCACTTGGCCTGGGGCACGCTCTCCATGCGTGAAGTGGTGCAGTCGTTGCGCCGTCAGCGGAAAAAGCATGCGGAAGACACGCCGTGGTCCCGCTCGCTGCGCGCCTTCGCTTCCCGGCTCCACTGGCACTGCCATTTTATTCAAAAGCTCGAAAGTGAACCGAGTATCGAGCATCAAACGCTACACCCGGCGCTGCGCGGTCTACGGGAGCGCGACCCCGAACACCCCAATCTGATCGCCTGGAAGCGCGGGCAAACCGGGGTACCGCTGGTAGATGCCTGCATGCGCAGCCTGATCGCCACCGGTTGGATCAACTTTCGCATGCGCGCCATGCTGATCTCCCACGCCACCTTCGGCCTTGGGCTGCATTGGTACGAACCTGCACTGCACTTGGCGCGGCTATTTACCGACTTCGAGCCGGGCATTCACTACCCACAGGTGCAGATGCAGGCAGGCGCCACGGGCACCAATGCCCTGCGGGTGTATAACCCCATCAAACAGGCAGAGGATAACGACCCTAGCGGTGAGTTTGTCGCCCGCTGGGTGCCAGAATTAACCACCCTGCCGTTAGAGTGGCGCGCCAAACCTTGGGCGCTGCCGGAAAGCCTGCAAAAGCGATTCGACTTTCAACCCGGCGAGCACTATCCAATACCCAACGACTTTGAAGCCGAAGCACGCCACTGGAAGAAGATGCTGTATGAGCTGCGTCGCACGCCAGATGCGAGAGAAACCAGCCAAGCCATTGTGGATAAGCTCGCCAGCCAGTGCCGACCGCCCGCTCAGCGCGCTAAAAAAGCAAAACCCAGCAATCGCCAGCAGCTTTCGCTGTTTGACGAGGGCGAGTTGGAGGATAGGTAATTGTTACGCTTAGCCTGGACTCACGAACTTCTTCAACAGAGTGCATGCCGCATCGAGGAACAGTTCGGCATGTAATATGCTAAGTGAAGAGAAACCCGTCGTTCTTCACATTGTTAATATTCTTGTCGAACTGGATTCAGTAACGACCGGTTCACGCGACGGTTTGTAGCCGCGAAGCGGCGGAGAACCGGTCGCTGTGCCGCCAATGGTTAAATTGCCGTATGGAGCCCATGTTGGACACCACCAAAATAGTCAAACTTACGTTCGATGATGCTAGAAAATTGATCATCATCCTTTTCATATTTACGAAATAACGCATAGGCTACCAAATCAGCAAGCTGAATCAGTCTCGTTGCTTCGGAATCAATGAAAGCAGGGACTTCTGAATCGCCCCGGATATTCTAGACACCCGTTAGGCTCTTAAAGTAACGCCTTTCATACTCAACCGGTGACAAGTTATCACTTGTGCTGTGTCGGCGCTTTGGGTTGTAAAACATTTCAATG
>NZ_JBANSO010000004.1:0-193455 GCF_037070225.1 Vreelandella indica | reverse complement strand
GAGACCAGCTGGTTGATAGGCACGGTGTGGAAGCGCTGCAAGGCGTTGAGCTAACGTGTACTAATGGCCCGTGAGGCTTGACCCTATAACACCCAAGGGGTCTGGTCGCGATGATGACGCACCATTAAAAGCCGGATATGCATGCTAAGCCAAGTGGTTAAGACACAGGGCTTGGCCATGAGACGATCACAGTTTAGCAACCGCTAGTCAGCATGATGTACATAGCCAGTTACGCCTGACGACCATAGCACGCGTGAACCACCTGATCCCTTGCCGAACTCAGCAGTGAAACCGCTTAGCGCCGATGGTAGTGTGGGGTCTCCCCATGCGAGAGTAGGTCATCGTCAGGCACCTATACCACGAAGAACCCAGCCACCCGGCTGGGTTTTTTGTGTGCGTGGAAGAAAAAAATTCATTCTTACCATTCAATAGGTTGGCCATCCCAAGCCCAAAAAGTACCGTTATCATCGGGTGTGCGCTGAGTGATAACTTCTAGCAACTGCTCTGCTACAGATGCAGGCGTGAAGAGCTTCTCGTTAGGCACCCTTGCTTGAAAAGGTTTAGAGAGTGCCGTATCGGTAGTGCCTGGATGCAGGCATAACACGGTGCATTGTTTGTTAAGCCGCTTGAGCTCTATTGATGCCGTCTTAAGCAGCATGTTATGGGCTGCTTTGCTGGCACGATAGCTGTACCAGCCGCCTAGCTGATTATCCTCAATGGAACCAACTCGCGCGGAAAGACTGGCGATCACTGTAGGGTGTGTCCCTTTGAAAGAGTCTTTTAGTGACGCCAGCAGCAAGATAGGCGTAAAGGCGTTGATATTCATTGTCTGCGTTAGATTTTCAACACTCAGCTGATTAAGTCGCTTTTCAGGAACCAGTTGTTTAGCTTCATCATGCAGGATGCCGATGGCATTAAAGAAGAAGTGAACAGGCCGGGCAGCCAATGCATTTTGAAGTGCCTGCCTATCCTGTTCTTGAGAAACATCAAGCATCAGGTGAGTAAGGCGTGGATGGTCAATTTGTGATGGTTTACGGCTTACCGTAATAATGTGGCCGAGCTGGGAGGAAGAGAGTAGCTGCTTAATGATGGCAGCGCCTATTCCTCCCGATGCGCCAACAACCAGCGCTGTATAATGATGAGGCAGCAAATAAAACATGGAAAGCCTTTGGAATCCTACTAGTGAGGAGGGCTTTCATTGAAACGTTATGCAGGGAACTTGTCGAGGGAATATATCAGGCGGAAGCGTTGATTCTGCCAGGTTGAGCGCTATTACGACCATCCGGCTTATACAGCGTTTTTTCTGCAATTTGGCGGATGTAATCCAGCATTGCCTGGTTATGCTTCATTCGTACTGACAGCATTTGTCCCGTCAGCTCGTTCATGCGTGAGGCGCGCTCACTTTTTTCAAGCAGGCTTTCCCATGCTGTTTGACAGCCAGCATCAACAGCTGCTGATCTAGCGCCAATAGCACCTTCATCATAACCGAGGCGTTTCTGTACATTGCGGCGCACAGTTTCAATCCGCTCTAGCTCGGCTAATAATGACTGCTTTTCGTGTGCCACTTGAGCTAACGCATCGCCGTCAATGTCACCTTGCGTCAAAAGGTTTTGCTCGTTGGACAACAACGAAATTAACGCATCAAGGCGCTGCCGTTGGTCGGTAAGCAAAGATGCAAGGCTCATTTAAAGCGTCCCCTATAAATCTTTAAGATTGGCGATTAGACCGTCAGCAATTCGGTCTGCGCGCATTTCCAGGCGCCCTTCACGAATAGCGTCTCGAATCTCTTCAACTTTGGCGGTATCGATATCCTGAGACTCATCAATACTCGATTGACTCAGTTGGGTCGACTCACGAGTCATGCCGCCCGGTGTGGCTGGCGATACGCTCTCCGCTTTTTGCGTTTCATCCCGCTGCTGAGTAGGATTCGAGCGTAATAGCGAGTTAATGTTATCAATTTTCACGTTGTCTGCCTCATCGTCAACGTCGATGCGCTTGGCGCCTAGCGTAGCTTGTATAGCCATATATCGGCAGCGCAGGGTATAACTTTAGGCGATGCGTTAAAAATCCACCACCAAAACACCTCGATCAGTGACGCGGGCAGTCATGATTTCGCGTGATCCAAAACGCACCCTTACTTGTTCACCAAGAGCGCCATTTTCTAGCGCCTCCCCTTCGCGTGAAACGCGAAAAGCTGAACCTTGAGCTACGACAGTAACGCGCTGCCCACGTTCAACTAAGTCAGGAGCTTGTAAGTAATGAGCCAAAAAAGCGCTGCCAGAGCGAATGGGGCGCTGGGTGATTTTACCTACGATGTCTTCTTCAGCCGTCAAAGCTTGCGCCGAAAGATCGCCTAAATTACCACCACGTTCGCTGAGCATATTCGAAGTAATCAACGTGCCTCGCTCAATATCTCTCGCTGCCACCACATAACTACCAATGACATCAATCTGAGCCTGTAAGTAACGCACTTGTCGGCCGTTTTCACCGCAACGTACCCCAACGGAAACGCGGCCCAACGGGGCTTGATTTGCGTTGGGTAAAAATGGCTCTGGTTGAATACATTTCGGCAAATGCGGAGACGGTGGCCGTAGATCAATCACCACTTCCTCGCCTAATGCCTGAGTTTCCTGATACAAAAATTGGTGTACTTGCTGGAGCAGAGCATCGTCGTCAGCCTGAACCTTAGTCAAAGCTGTAACGGCTAGCATTGCCAATAAAAAAATCACTTGCCAGTAGCAAAGCATGCCTGGCTGAGTAACGCGCTTTCGTAGCATGGAAGAGGCCACTTGCTGAAGAGCTTGGGGAAGTAGGGTGATGAGGCTACCGGTCAGTCAGTGTAGCGAAAAGGTAGCAGCCGTATCACGCGAAATGCTGGTAGAAACGCCAGCTGTTCCATGCTTTAGGCTGACAGTTCCAGACGTATTCTTCATCATCAACAAAATCCATTTTATTTTTTGCCTCAACGCGAGGGTCGGCATGATTGATCAACTGGAATCTGCCTTTAATTTTCATCAGCAAGCAGTAGGGTTACGCCAAGCGCGTCACGAGGTGTTAGCGGCTAATATCGCCAATGCCGATACGCCTAACTATAAAGCGCGTGATATCGATTTTGCTAGTGAGCTGAAAAAAGCAGTAGACGGTACTCAGAATGCATCTAGTAATAGCGGTGGCGGCCTGACGTTGGCGCGTACCGCGGGTAGCCATATTGCTGGAGAAGGCCCCGCATGGCGCGGAGCGGGCAACGCCGATTTACTTTACCGCATTCCCGACCAGCCTAGTTTGGATGGCAATACGGTTGATATGGATCGTGAGCGCACGCAGTTTGCGGATAACGCTGTTCGTTATCAAGTCGGCCTTACGATGCTCAACAGCCGTATTCAAGGGCTGAAAAATGCCATGCAGCCCGAATAACCAGGCCAAATTAGTGAGGAGTTAAGCAACGATGTCGATGTTCTCTACGTTTGATATTGCCGGTTCGGCAATGAGTGCCCAGTCCCAGCGAATGAACGTTACCGCTAGCAACATGGCCAATGCCGATAGTGTTGCCGGGCCTGATGGGGAAACCTACCGAGCAAAACAGGTCATGTTTGAGACCCAGGCACAAGGCAACCGCTATGGCGTTGGCGGTGTGCGAGTTACCGAAGTGGTGGAAGACGACTCACCGCTACGCATGGAGTACATGCCCAACCACCCGGCAGCGGATGAAGAGGGCTATGTCGCAAAACCCAATGTTGAGCCTGTGCATGAAATGGTCAATATGATTTCTGCTTCGCGCTCCTATCAAGCCAACGTTGAAGTGTTTAATACCAGTAAGCAAATGCTGATGCAGACGCTGTCGCTGGGAGAGGGCTAACAATGAGTACTATTGATCCAACCACGTTGTCGAATATCAATGGTGGTGGTATTCAGCTAAAGCAGAGTCAATCAGACGAGCTGCGTAATAGCTTTATGACGCTATTGATTACGCAATTGCAAAATCAAGACCCGCTTAAACCCATGGAAAACGCGGAGATGACGTCTCAAATCGCACAGATCAACACGGTAAGCGGTATTGAGCAGCTGAATAGCACGTTACAGAGCATCACCAGCCAAATGGATGCCAATCAGGCATTGCAGGCGAGCGGGTTGATTGGCCAGGGGGTCATGGTACCTGGGCGTCAAATCATGTTGGAGCAAGATAGCGAAGGTCAACCTTACTCAACACCTTTTGGGATTGAATTAGACCAGCCCGCCGCCAATGTTCAAGCGACGATAGTTGGCCAGGGTGGCCAAGTTATTCGCCGTTATGATTTAGGGGCAGTTGATGCGGGTGTGCAGTCTTTCAAGTGGGACGGGGAGAATGACCAGGGCGAGGTGGTTGCCAGTAATCGCTATGCCGTTCAGTTAGAGGCGACGGACGCTGAAGGCGAAGCCATTGAATCAACCGCGCTTAACTATGCGATCGTCAATAGCGTGACACCTAACGATGTTAACGGTGGTGTTCGGCTGGACCTAGGGGCGATTTATGGTCAAATCAGCCTGAATGATGTTAAACAAATCCTTTGATTTAGTAACATAAATTGTCTTCTAGGAGAATGAAATGAGTTTTTCTCAAGCACTAAGCGGTCTGAATGCACAGTCAGAAAACCTAAAGATCTTAGGTAATAATATTGCGAACTCGCAAACGGTCGGCTTTAAAAGCTCAGGTGCAATATTTTCTGATGTATTTGCCGGTGCAAGTAGCCAAGTGGGCCTGGGCGTAAAAATTTCAGATGTTCGTCAAGACTTTGCGGCAGGTGATTTGGAAACCTCGGGTCGCACTTTGGATCTGGCAGTGGCTGGTGAAGGTTTTTACCGGGTTGAACAAACGAGTGGTGAAGCCGCTTATACTCGAAATGGTCAATTTAGCCAAGATAATGAAGGCTTTTTGGTGAATGCATCAGGCCAGCGGTTAACGGGGTATGGTCTTTCTGATCCTAATGATCCGTTTTCAGCTGTTGTGCCAGGAGGAGCCCCTGAAGCGCTAAATATTTCATCAGCTGACATTCCTGCAAAGGCTACTGCGGACGTGGCAGCTACCTATAATTTGAATGCCAGTACAGTACCAGGACAGGGTTTGCAGCAAGCAACTGTCCAAGCAGTGGATGGAAATGGTGATTTAATCACGGTTGATAACGACGGTGCTTTTGATGCAACAGGCGATCCACTTGAACTCGATGTTTCGTATCACTTTTCCAATAGTTTCACTACGTTCGATTCCTTGGGAAATGAACGCAATATTACGATGTATTATGAAAAGGTAGATGATAATACCTGGAAAGCGTTTCAAGCTGTTGATGGGAAGCTTTCATTTGATGGAGTGGATAATGCTGCGCAAGATCTGGAGAATTCGTTCTGGCTGAAGTTTAACAGTAATGGACAGCTTGCTAAATATAGCGATCTTGATGGGGCAGGGGCTGGACTTAGAGATGAAGACGATATAGTTGGTGTCGCTGATGCCGGTTATCGGCTTGCTTTTGGTACGGCTACTACCCCAGTGAATCTTGATGTAGATAATGCTTCCGCCAATGGTCAAGATGCGACTCAAGCATTCAACCAAGCCTCGGTAGACAATGCAGGCCTAACGAAAGCCTTTGCAAATTTAGAATTTATTGTGGGTGATGGTGCTGATCCGCTTAACTATGATTTTGCACTGACTGGAACTACCCAGTTCAACAATAACTCTGTGCAAAATACACTGACGCAAGATGGTTATACCTCCGGCAGCCTCGCTGGGTTAGAAATAACACGCGATGGTCGTGTTATTCGTATTTATACCAACGAAGAGCGCCGTGATGCAGGGCAAATTGTATTAGCTAACTTTGCAAACGAAGAGGGCCTCCAGTCTATAGGCGACAACGCATGGCGCGAAACCAATGCCTCAGGTATCGGCATTATAGGTACTGGTGGTACCGGCGTATTCGGCACCATTGAGTCTGGCGTGTTGGAAAACTCCAACGTTGACCTAGCAAAACAGCTGGTGGATACCATCGTTGCCCAGCGTGCTTACCAAGCGAACTCGACGTCGATTAGTACCCAGGACGAGCTCCTGCAGACCATTATTAATCTTTAATAGTCGGTCAATCTTGTAAGGAGTAAGTACCGTGGATCGAATGCTCTATACCGCCATGAGTGGCGCCAAAAACAGTATGGATCAACAGTCGATAGTGAGTAATAACCTATCGAATGTGAGTACTACTGGTTTTCGTGCCCAGCTACAGGCTGCTCGTTCTGTGCCCGTGCAGGGTGAGGCGTTGCTGGCAACGCGGACGTCAGCGGTGACCACCACGCCCGGCAGTGACTTTTCACAGGGGCCCGTTGAGTTTACGGGGCGCACACTTGATGTCGCGATGCAGGGCGATGCGTGGATGGCAGTGCAGGCGGACGATGGTACCGAAACCTATACGCGGCGCGGCGACCTGCAGATTGATGCTGATGGTGTTTTGCTAAGCGTCGGCCGTCCGGTAATGGGCGAAGGTGGCCCCATTGCCATTCCGCAGGGCGCGCAGGTCTCCATTGGTGCTGACGGAACGATTAGCGCCATCCCTGAAGGCGTAGGGCCAGAAGCGCTCGTCGAAGTAGGGCGGATTAAGTTAGTGACGCCCGAAGAAGGAGCGCTAACCCGTGGTGAGGACGGCCTGTTTCGTGCACCACCGAATGAGGAAGGTGTACCGGGCGCCTTGCCCGCCGACGAAAATGCCAAGCTAGTGAGCGGTGCGCTTGAAGGCAGTAACGTTAGTGCCGTCGATGCCATGGTTTCAATGATCGATGTGGCACGCCGTTACGATATGCAGATGAAAGTGCTCAGTACCGCTGACGAAAATGCCCAGCGCGCCAACGGCATTCTATCTATTCAAGGTTGATGTTGGCCATTCAAGGCTGATGTGAGTCAGTCGGCCAAGGGAGCATAATTATGATTAAGTCGTTGTGGACCGCTAAAACCGGTCTAGAGTCGCAACAAACCAAGCTAGATGTCATTTCAAATAACCTGGCCAACGTCAGCACCAATGGTTTCAAACGCTCACGTCCCGTGTTTGAAGACTTGTTATACCAAAATATGCGTCAGCCAGGGGCTCAGAACAATATTCAGGATCGCCTGCCCTCAGGCATGCAAATTGGTACTGGTGTTCGCGCGGTGGCCACTGAGCGTTTGCATACCCAAGGTGGGTTAGAGCAAACGGAAAACTCGCGTGATCTAGCTATCGATGGCGAAGGCTTTTTTCAGGTACTAATGCCAGATGGCACCACTGCCTATACCCGCGACGGCAGTTTTCAGCTAAACGAAAATGGCCAGATGGTGACGGCTAATGGCTATCCCGTTGAGCCTGCTATTTTCTTACCACCCAACGCACTGTCAGTGAATGTAGGTGAAGACGGTACGGTGAGCGTCCGCCAGCCAGGCGTGGCTATTGATAATGAAGTTGGGCAAATCACCGTCAGTACCTTTATTAACCCGGCAGGTTTAGAAAGTGTTGGGGGCAACCTCTATCTTGAAACAGGGGCCTCCGGTGCACCTAACGAAAATATGCCCGGAATGAACGGCGCTGGGCGACTATTCCAAGGCTATGTAGAAACGTCCAACGTTAATGTGGTTGAAGAGATGGTCAATATGATTCAGACCCAACGCGCCTATGAAATTAATAGCAAAGCGGTCTCTACCAGCGATGAAATGTTGGCACGCTTGAGCCAGCTGTAACGGTTTTCAATAAAGTTTACTAACAGGTTGCGTCATGCTGGAGTTGCACCCAATGTTACGTCGTATTGCACTAGCTGGCTTGGCGCTCTTAATACTGGTGGTTGCCGGGTGCGCTCAAATCCCAAGAGCCTCAGTGGTGGGAGAGCAGGAGCAGATCAGTATTGTTGATCGTCCACCACCCATCCCTAATGGCTCTATTTATCAGGCAAGGCAAGGGTATCAGCCGCTTTTTGAAGATCGCCGGCCGCGCTCGATTGGCGATATTTTGACCATTGTGTTGGATGAAGAAGTCAGTGCGAGCAAGAATTCGCAGTCCAACGCAGGTCGTAGTGGCAGTGCTAGCCTGGAATTGGCAGAGCTTCCTGATATTCTCGATACTCTTGCTGAGTACGGCTACGATGTTTCCGGTGAGAACGATTTTACCGGCAGTGGTGGGTCGCAGGCGAATAACTCCTTTACCGGTACGATTACCGTATCGGTGTTAGAAGTCATGAATAATGGCAATTTACGTGTGCGGGGCGAAAAGCAAATTGCGATCAATCAGGGAACTGAGTTTATCCGTTTTTCAGGCGTGGTTAACCCGCGCACGATTACCGCACAAAATACCGTTCCTTCCACTCAGGTGGCTGATGCGCGTATTGAGTATGTGGGTGACGGTTATATCAATGAAGCGCAGCACATGGGTTGGCTACAACGTTTCTTCTTAAACGTCTCGCCATTCTAGCCCCTATTTGGAGCTATCAATGTTAAAGCGACCAATAACACTGTTACGACGGGCAATAGCGATGCGATTAAGTGGTTATCGATCAAGCAACACTTGGTTGTTTCAGTTGGGTGTCTTAGTGCTGATGTGTTCACTGGCACTACCCGCCCAAGCGGAGAGTGTTCGCGAGCTTTCGAGCTTTGCCGGTGTCCGCGATAACCAGCTGGTGGGCTATGGGTTAGTCGTGGGCCTTGATAGCACCGGTGACCAAACAACCCAGGCGCCTTTCACCAGTCAAAGCCTGACCAACATGCTTTCCCAGCTTGGGGTGACGGTACCTGCAGGCACGAACTTACAATTACGCAATGTGGCTGCGGTGATGGTAACGGCTGATCTCCCGCCGTTTTCCAGGCCGGGCCAGCGGTTGGATATAGTGGTTTCGTCGATTGCCAATGCGCGCAGTTTGCGCGGAGGTACGCTGTTAATGACGCCGCTAAAAGGTGCCGACGGGGATACTTATGCTATTGCCCAAGGCAATATGCTCGTAGGTGGAGCGGGTGCCCAGGCTGGTGGCAGTAGCGTTCAGATTAACCAGCAGGCATCGGGTCGGATTCCCAATGGCGCCCTTGTGGAAAGAGAAGTACCGCTTAACCTGGGCAGTAACGGTGGGATGCTTGAATTACAGCTCAACGATTCCGATTTTGGCACCGTTCAGCGCATGGTGACGGCGATTAATAACGAGTTTGGCCAGTCGGTTGCCTACGCACGGAATGGTCGCGTCATCGCCCTGGATGGCCCTACCGATGACAATGCAAGGGTCAACTTTATGGCCCGTGTCGAAAACGTTCAGGTGACACCGACTGAGGCACCAGCGCTTGTTGTGCTGAATTCACGTACCGGCTCGGTCGTAATGAACAGTGCCGTCACATTGCGAGAAGCGGCGGTAGCCCACGGCAGTCTGTCGATCATGATTGATACCCAGTTTGGCGTTAGCCAGCCTAACCCGTTTGGCGAGGGAGAGACGGTCGTCGTACCTGATGCGGATATTGAAATTGATCAGCAAGAGGCTTATCTGCAAATCGTAGAAGGCGCGCAGCTCAACGAAGTGGTCAATGCATTGAATGCGTTAGGCGCCACACCCCAGGATTTAATGTCGATTCTAGAAGCGTTAAAAGCATCGGGTTCGCTACGCGCTGAGCTGGAGGTCATTTAATGAGCGCGAATGATATGAGCAGCCAGTTCGCCCTGGATGTGAGCGGCTTTCAACGGCTTCAACACACCGCACGAGTCGACCCTGAAGCTGGCGTAGATGGCGCAGCCCAGCAGTTTGAAGCGTTGTTTATTCAGATGATGATGAAGAGTATGCGCGAAGCGACACCCACCTCAGGACTGATGAATAGCAGCGCGACGGATACCTATCAATCGATGCTGGATCAACAGTGGTCCCAAGTGATGGCTTCGCGTGGCATGGGCCTGGCGGATGTTCTTGTTGAGCAGTTAGAGCGCCAAGGTGCTATTTCAAAATCAGAGCCAGCGGCCAATGCAGATCAAGAGCTGCAAGCCCTAATCGCCGGCATTCCCCGTGGCACGCCCCGAATACTTGATGACTCTTTCTCGGTAGATCCGGGCGCTACTGGCACAACAAGCTCACAGGGCAGCGGGCAATTCCTGGCTGAGCTTGAGGCCATTCGCCAAGGTGTGGAGAAAGGTAATACAGTCGATGAGTCCGCGTTAAATCAGCGAGAGCAGGCAGCCTCAGGTCACGTCGACCAATTTATGCAAACGTTAGCGGCTCCAGCCCAGGCGGCTAGCGCTACGACTGGCGTTCCTGCTGAATTAATTTTGGCCCAGGCGGCGTTAGAAACGGGCTGGGGTCGGCACGAAATTGCCACTCGCAATGGAAATAACAGCCATAACTTGTTTGGTATCAAAGCAGGTAGCCATTGGCAGGGCGAAACAACTGACATTGTGACGCATGAATATATCAATGGGCGACGTACTCCGGTAGTCGACACATTCCGCGTTTACGAGTCGTTTGAGCACGCTTTTACCGACTATGCCAGCCTGATTAGTAATAACCCGCGCTATGCCGGTGTTGTCCAGGCACCGAGTGCCGAGCAGGCAGCGCAAGAGTTACAGCGTGGTGGTTATGCCACAGACCCGCGTTATGCCGACAAACTAGTGGCGGTAATGAAGTCGATGGGGCCGCATAACGCGGGTGGCGATTTCCTGGCAGATTCTCGCTAGCCCTTTCCTCAAGTTTTTTTGCGCACTGCCGATACTTGTAACATGTATAGGTATCAGCCTAAGGAATTGAACCATGAGCATGTTTTCGATTGGGTTAAGCGGCCTTAATGCGGCACAGAATGCCCTGAATACGGTTAGTAATAATATTAGTAATGTCTATACGCCTGGCTACAATCGGGAAATTACGGTTCTGAACGAAAGTAATAATAACTCTGGCGTGCGCGTCGCGGATATTGAACGACAATACAACACATTTGTCGCCGCTCAGCTGAATAATGCCAAATCCCAGTCTAGTGCTCTAAATGTTTATAGCACGCAAGTCACGCAAATCGATAACTTGCTGGCCGATCGTGAAGCTGGTTTGGCACCATTGATGCAGAATTTTTTCTCCTCACTTGAGGATTTGGCCAGTGCACCTTCTGATCCCGCATCGCGGCAAGGTGTGTTAGGTGCTGCTAATACGCTTTCTGCCCAGTTTCGTTCGTTTGATGGTTATCTCCAAGATTTGCAGTCAGGTGTTAATGGCCAGATCAAAGATGAAATCACTCAAATTAATAATACGACGACCCAAATCGCATCGATTAACCGTGAAATTTCTCTAGCAAGAGCGCAATTAGGTGAAGCACCGAATAGCCTATTAAATCAGCGTGATCAGATGATTTCCGAGTTAAACGAAAGAATGGATGTGCGCCTTAATATCCAAGATGGTAAAACCTATAATCTAACTCTTCCTAATGGCCAGCCGCTTGTTACCGGTGATACCGCTTATAAACTTGAAGCGATAGAGTCGCAAAGTGATCCGCAAAGAGTGGTAGTGGGTTACCGAGAGGGAGCCCAAGGAAACGGAAATTTAGTTGCTTTAGACGAGGGATTGATTAGCGGTGGCGCGTTAGGTGGTTTGATGAGCTTTCGCTCAGACACGCTAGATAAAACGCAGAATCAAATTGGCCAGTTAGCCTCCTCATTGGCATTAGCTTTTAATGAGCAGCATCAGCAAGGGGTAGATTTACAAGGAGATCAAGGCGAAGCTTTTTTCAGCTTAGGTAAGCCAAACGCATACTTCAATGCTGAGAATAGTGGCAGCGCTAGCGTTGAAGCGACCTTTGACCAGGAAAGTGTCAGTGCACTAAGAGCGACTGATTACTCTATTAAAGTGACTGATGCTGCAGCTACGCCACCAACACTTGAAGTTACCCGCAAAGATGATGGCTCGGTAGTCGATTTTGAATTCGATGCTGTTTCAGAAACACTAAGCTTTGGTGGTGTCAATGTCGCCTTTACTGATCTTAATACGGCTCAAAATGGTGATCGTTTTGAAATACAGCCCGTTCGGCGCGCTGCTGGCGGTATGGATGCCAACATCACTGATCTAGATAAAATTGCTGCTGGTCAGCCTGCGAACCCCAATGATGATCCGACAGACTGGGTGGCAGAAGGGGCGGGCGATAATCGTAACGCCCTGGCACTGCAGAATATGCAGGCTGAATCGATTGTGGGTGGTAGTGCTTCTGTTAGTGGCGCCTATGCATCCATTGTGAGCGATGTAGGTAATCGAACTAATATTGTTCAGGTTAATTTAGATGCACGTCAAGGCTTAACCGATCAATTAAAGGCAGTACAGCAGTCTGAATCAGGCGTTAGCTTAGATGAAGAAGCTGCTAATTTGATCCGCTTTCAGCAGTATTATCAAGCGAACGCACGTGTGATTGATACGGCTTCCAATATTTTTGACACCATTTTAGGTCTGCGAAGCTAACTTACTAGGAGTCTATTTCATGCGCATTAGCAGCGTAACTATGTACGATCAAAGTACGGCTTCTATTAATCGTCAACAGAGCGATTTTTTGAAAGTTAGCCAGCAGATTGCCAGTGGCCGACGGGTAGTGAATCCTTCTGATGATCCACAAGCTGCTTCACGGGCAGTGGGCGTTGACCAATCAAAAGCCGTCACACAGCAGTATGCCGATGCGCGAGTATCGGCGCGTAATTCGCTATCACAGACTGAAAGCATCCTAAACAGTGTTAGCGATGCGGTGACTAGTGCCAAAACGCTGTTGATTCAGGCATCAAGTGATACGTTGAGTGATGTGGATCGTGAGTCAATCGCCAGCGAGCTGAAAGGCGTTTACGAGACGATGCTAGGCCAGGCCAATGCCACTGATGGTAACGGTCGGTATCTGTTTGGTGGCTATAAAGATAATGCCCCGCCGTTCGTAAAGTCAGCCGATGGCAGCGTGGAGTATCAGGGCGACAGTAATGTACGCGAACAGCGTGTGGACGCCTCGCGCCTGATGCCGGTTAATGATAATGGAGAGACTATTTTTAAGAACGTGCCTAGCGGTGCGGGTTATATAGCTGAATCGGTCAAGACTAATAACCAGGGCGAGCGCCTCACTGGAGACGCGGCTAGAAACGTTGGCACCGTAACGTTTACTGGCCCGCAGGTAAGGGATGTAAATGCTGAGGGTTATGGAGAAAACTATCGAATGGTTTTCGGCGGCGATGAAGACGCTGGCTTTACCTATGAAGTTCAGAAATTCGATGAGGTGGTTGGGGAGTGGGATGCGGCGACTCCAGTGCTTAGCGGTACTTACAGCCCTTCCAGCGAAGGCCAGCAGATTCAATTTGCAGGTGTCTCAATTAAACTTGAGGGGAAACCTGCGGCCGGAGACGAGATACTCGTCGCTAAAGCTGGTGGAGATGTTCGTGATGCCGATCTTTTCCGCACGATGGAAGAAGCTATTCGCGTACTAGAAAATCCTGCTGACACTCCCGTCAAGAAAGCTGATCTGCGCAATACGCTGAATACTGCCATGCGTGATCTGGACAATAGCTTAGATAATGTCTTAACCGTGCGTGCGTCTGCGGGGGCGCGGCTCAATGAGCTTGATGTCGTTGATGCCGTTGGTAGTAACCGGATGTTGAACTACGAGCAAACGCTATCCGACTTGGTCGATCTTGATTACGCAGAAGCAATTTCTGAGTACAGCCTGCGCCAAGTAGGTATGCAGGCGGCGCAAAAAGCGTTTGTCGATATTAAAGGCTTATCGCTATTTAACTATATGTAACGAGCGCCTCGTTCTTACACGGTTTACTAAAAACCCCATGCTTTAAAAAAGCGTGGGGTTTTTAGGTTATAGGTGCCATCGTTTCGATTAGGTTTTGCAGAAAATCTAATCCTTGAGTAAATAACCGCTGCAGAAAGCGGCTAATATCGGTCATTAATACCATCATCAATATCAGACCCACGATGAGTGAGGTGGGGAAGCCGATATTGAAGACGGTGAGCTGGGGGGCGGAGCGGTTCAGTATGCCCAATGCCAGGTTGATGGTTAGTAGGGAGCCCACTAGCGGCAGTGCCAATAACATACCCGCCGCAAAAATCGTCCCCGCGTAGCGGGCTAGCAAGATAAACGCATCTGGGTTGAACGTCCCAATGCCAATGGGCAGTGTTCGGAAGCTCATAATCAGGGTTTCAAGCACCATTAAATGGCCATTCATCGCCAAAAACATGAGCAGTGTGATCATATAGAGAATACGCGATAGCACCATAATGTTGGTGCCGCTCGATGTATCAAAAAAGCTCGCAAATGCTAGGCCCATTTGTAGGCCGATAAAGTCCCCGGCTGCTTGAACAACCGCAAAAATGATATGCATGACGAGACCCATCGCCAAGCCGATCAGGATCTGTTCGATCATAATGCCGATGCCTGCCCAGGACATGACGGCGATAGCCGGCATGGCCGGTAGAATCGGCGCAATCACAATGGCAATGAGGGCAGCAAGGCCGACTTTGGCTTGATTGGGAACACTGGAGTGCCCCCAAAGCGGGGAGGCGGCCATAAAGGCAGTGATGCGCGCAAACGGCCATAAAAAAGCCACTAGCCACCCTTGTAGCTGTGCGAAAGTGACTTCGACCATTGGTTTACATCACCATATTAGGAATATTAGTAAATAGGCGATGGGTGAAGTCGGTAATCAAGCCAATCAGCCATGGGCCAGCAAAGACCAGTACCGCAAACACGGCCAGAATCTTAGGAATGAAGGTCAGCGTCATTTCATTAATCTGTGTGGCTGCTTGAAACAGACTAATGATAAGGCCGGTGAACAGGGCGGCCAGCAGCATGGGGCCAGCAAGGAGAAGCGTTACACGCATACCTTGATACGCAATGCTCATCACCATTTCAGGGGTCATAGCAAAAATCCTCTGCGGCGTATAAAACGCCACGGCTTATTTGATATAAAAAGCTATTTCAACAACACGCTATATCATGTAAAAGCTTTCAGCCATCGAGCCAATAATAAGCTGCCAACCATCCACTAAAATGAACAGCATCAGTTTAAAGGGTAACGAGATTGTGATGGGCGGTACCATCATCATCCCCAGTGCCATCAGCGTGCTGGCGACAACTAGGTCGATGATTAAGAACGGAATAAAAATAGTAAAGCCAATTTGAAAAGCGGTTTTCAGTTCGCTGGTAACAAAGGCAGGCAACAAAACACGCATAGGCAACTCTTCTGGCCCTTGCATAGGGCCTACATCCGCCAAGCGAACGAATAAAGCCAAGTCGGGCTCGCGGGTTTGGGCAAGCATAAATTCACGAAAGGGGTCTTGGGCAAGTAATAAAAACTCTTCAAAATTTATTGTTTCATTAGTCAGTGGCACCCAGGCGTTGTCATAGACTTGTGCCAATACCGGCGACATAATAAAAAAAGTTAAGAACAGTGCGATCCCCAAGAGCACTTGATTGGGCGGTGTTGCCTGGGTGCCCATTGCTGTACGCAATAGGCTAAGCACAATGATGATGCGTGTAAAACTGGTCATCATCAGCAGCATTGAAGGTAAAAACGCTAGCGAGCTCAGAAAGAGCAGGGTTTGCAGCGAAAGCGACCACTGTTGCCCGCCATCCTCTAAGGGCTGCGAAATAATCCCGGGTATTTGCTGAGCATGCACTGGCGCGGCGATAAAGCACACGACCATAGCGCTAATCAGCCATAGCCAGCGCTGGGCATCGCGTTTAGAAATATAATTTTTTGAAACACATGGCTTAAAAAAACAGGGCCAAGAAAGGTGCATCCATTGCCTCATGGCGTCTTATGGGGATCGGAGGGAGCGGTTGCCCCTTTGCGCTGGCTAGCGGCTAGCGCTTTAGATAAGCGTCGCGCAAAGCGCGAAGAAGGAGGAGATGAGGCGGTGGGGGCACGCTCTTCTGGAGCCGGGCGTTCGTGTAACTTAGTAATACGTCCTCCGCCAACACCAATAACCAGCCATGTATCTTCCACTTCAACGATGACAACACGTTCACGGTTGCCCACCGCCGTGCTGCCCACGACACGTAAGTGAGCGCCATGACGAGTGGTGTGGTTGCTCCAGCGCTTTAAAAGCGCCGTACAAATTAAAATGATCGCAATAACGAGGGCTAAAGCGGCGGCTGTTTTACCCAGAACAGCCATGCCCACTAATGACTCGCCCCCGTTGCCTAGTGCATCAAGCGAGCCATTCTGAGCCGAGGTGGTAGCAACGCTCATCGGTTCAATTTGTGAATACGTTCGGAAGGTGTAACGATTTCAGTGATACGAATCCCGTATTTATCTTCAATAACAACCACTTCCCCTTGAGCGATTAAATAGCCATTAATCAAGATATCCATCGGTTCCCCGGCGAGCCCTTCAAGCTCAATAACAGAGCCTTGTGCTAACTCCAGCAATTGCTTAATGGTTAGCTTGGTACGACCTAACTCCACGGTGAGCTTCACCGGGATATCCATGATCATCTCAAGCTCGCGCGCCTGCGCGGAACCGCTGTCTGGGCTTAGGGGGCGGAACACATCATCACTCGCTGATTTTGCAGCGGGCGCTTTAGGCTCTGGTTCAGCAGCCGACTCTTCTGAACTCTCTTCTGCGGCTTCTTGCTCTGCCATGGCAGCTGCCCACGGATCTTCCTCTTCGCTGGCGGCGTCGGCACTTGAGGTGATGTCTTCTTGCTCGGACATGGCATCCGCCCAATCGTCTTCAGAGACGTTCTGATTAGGCTTATTGGGATCAGTCATGCTTTGGATTCCTTGGCTTTCTGTCGCGTAGGCACTTTAATAAAGTCTTTGGACGATGCGTTGTTCATAGCGGCATGGTCGATCAGATGTAAGACACGCAGCGCATGCTGTTGACGTTGGCTGCCGTACTCACACTGCATAACAGGCACACCATCCACGCTGGCGGTAATAGAGTTCGGAATGTCTAGTGGGAGGACATCACCCTTCTTTAGCCCCATGACATGGGCGATACGGCTGGGTATCTGCGCAAACTCTGCCACCAGCTCTACTTCTGATTGACGTAGCTCACTCGCCATACGGCGCGACCAACTACCATCTTGGTCGTGGTTACTATCGTTGATCGGGTTGGCCAATAAATCCCGCAACGGCTCGATCATGGCGTAAGGCATGCATATCTGAAAATTGCTTGATAGATTGCCAACTTCAATATTGAACTTGGTATTCACCACTATCTCGTTGGGTGAGTTAGTGATGTTGGCAAATTTTGACTGTACTTCTGAACGCAAAAAACTTACGTCAAGTGGATAAACGACTTTCCAGGCTTCTTGATAAGCATCAATTGCAAGATTGAGCAAGCGCTGGATAATGCGCTGTTCAGTGTTGGTAAATTCGCGGCCGTCCGATTTTGTGACAAAACGACCATCTCCACCGAAGAGGTTATCAACCACCATAAAAACGAGGTTCGGTGGAAACACGACGAGCGCAGAACCGCGCAGCGGCTTCATCGACACAATATTCAGGTTCGTCGGCACGGGCACATTGCGAGAAAACTCGCTAAAGCTCTGATAGCGTACTGACTCTACTGTGATGTCTGCACTACGCCGTAATAGGTTGAACAGCCCATTTCGAAAGTAACGAGCGAAACGCTCATTGATGAAATCTAGCGCATGCAAGCGCTCACGTATAACGCGATGCTGAGTCGCCGGATCGTAAGCGCGAATACGCGATTCATCTGGCATTTGGGAAGAGGAAGACGATGGCTCATCGTCTCCGCTAACACCCTTTAGCAGGGCGTCAATTTCTTCCTGGGACAGTAGATCGTCCTGTGACATGAACGGCTCCAGTTCCCGAGGTTATTGCACAATAAATTCAGTGAATAAAACTTCACGCAAATCAAGTGGCGGCTGATTTTCCGTTAACGGGACGTTTAGACGGTCAACAATCGCCTGGGCAAGCTGCTGCTTACCTTCCGTTGAGGTAAGTTCATCAGCCTGTTTGCCGGAAAGCAGCATTAACAAACGGCTACGCACTTGGGGCATATGTTCTTCAAGAATAACTTTGCTTTCATCGTTCCCAACGCGAAGGGTCAGGCCTGTATAGAGTAAGCGTGAGCCATAGCCGTCATCGACGAGGTTGACGGTAAAGGGTTCAATGCGCATAAAAATGGGCGTCGCGCGCTCCATCGCCTGCTGCACTTCTGCCGTTTCTGTACCATCTTTACGCTGGTCGATTACCATATAAATAGCGACCGCTGCGCCTATCGACGACAGCAGCACCAAGATAATCATTATCCAGAGCAGTTTTTTTGACCCGCCGCTTGTTTCTGCCATTTGCGATTCCTGTGAACTCCATGCGTATCACTAGCAAAGTATTATGCCTAAAGCGCATGCTGGTGATGAAATGAACAGGCTTGTTTGGCAAGCCTATCTTTTGGTTTAGTTATCTCGTGTGCTCGGCACCAGAATAATCATACAGAGTCAGGCGACCCCTATTAAGCGTAAAGGGCTAAGCGTAAAGGTCGACTCGTCCATCGATGATCAGTGGGCTGCTTTCGGCACTTAACGAGAGTTTCTCACCCTCGCCTTCATCGCCACTGTCACTGCCTATTCCTGTCCCTCGTCCACCGCCTGATTGGGCAAAGCCCTGTGCATTAGGGTCTCGCTGTTCTCCTACCGATGTCTCGCCTAGCGAAATACCTTGTTCAGCCAATGCTTCCCTTAATTGAGGAATCGCTTGTTCAAGTACTTGTCGCACCTGAGCATGGGCGGACAAAAAGTGTGCTTGCGCCCCTTGTTCACCAAATTTTAAAGAGATAGATAGCGGCCCTAGCTCTGCTGGATTCAACTGCATTTGGACGTGTTGTTCGCCCCCACGCTGTGAAATCTGCACCAACTGTTGGCCAAGCTGTTGTGGCCAGGCAGGGCTTGTAAAGGGCGTTGTTAAGGCAGCGGGTGTCGGGGCGACTGTGGGAGTAAACCCTTGTGCAGAAGGTGTTGAAGCTAACGGACCACTGCCAGCGGCTAACGAAAAGCCTGTAGGTAAGTGCTCACTGGATTGACTTCCTTTTGGTGCTCCCTCAAGCGTCATTAGGGCCCCCATAAGGGCTTCGCTGCTGATCTGTGAGGTGGCGGCAGCGCTGGTATTAACTTGCGCAAAGAAAGTATCCGGTTGAGCTCGTGGAGCAGCCTGAATGTCCATAGCCGATGCAGGAGCGCTGGTTAAGCGAGCTGTATCAACAGGCAAGGGTTGATCGCTCTGACCACCCTGGCGTTGGGCAACCAGGCCATTTAGCGCGGAGACCAACTGTGCTGCTTCAACTTGGCTAATATTAAGCTGCTCGGCGACAGTCTCTAACGCTAGAGAGGGGCTGGCATCCTGTGTGGAAACATTGCCTAAGGGCTGTGTGTTCTGAGTTTGGTTCATCAGGGCATTCAATGCTGAAGCAAGTTCGTTTATTTGATCCTGATTAATATTTAACTGTTCGGTCATGACTCCCAAGGCAGCCGGAGCCATTGGTGATTCAGGCTGTGCTTGAGGGCTACTTTCAGAAAATGAAGCCATTAGGGCGAGACGAGCAGCAATCTCGTCAAGGGGCGTGGCAGATTCCGCACCATTAAGCTCCAGCGTGTCTACTTTGATCTTTGAATTCGGCAGTTCAAGCTGAGCCAGTAGATCAGATAAGTCGCTTTCACTGAGATCAAGCCCGAGTGCTTCAAGAGCGGCGCTCAAGTTCTCGCTATCCATTTCTAGCGCGTCTGACAAGAGGCTGCTAAGTGTACTGAGCTGTGCTTGAGGTGAAGATTTCTGTAACGAGCCAGTCTCGCTAAGTGTAGGCGCAGACAGGCTTTGGGCGGCAGAAGCTTGTGAAAGCGCTTGCTGGAAAAAACCGTTGGGTGAGCCTTGCCGGCTGAAAGTGCCATGAGACTGCGTCTGAGGCGAACTTTGGCTGGCCGAAAGCAACTGGTGAATAGTCATAGTCAGTTCCCTGGCACCGCTAATGCGGAGTGTCGTTATGCTGACGAGCCAAACGGCTAGTCACCAGATCATCGTTAGTTTTTTGTTCATGACGCTCGCTGCGGCGGTGCTCTTCTAACAGTCGACGCGACGCCAGTGTATCGTAGGAAGAGAGCTTGCGCTGCTCTTGTTGCCAGTTCTTTTGACTCTGCTGAACGCTTGCCTGCTGTGTCGCTAACGCTTGCCGGGCACGGCTTAGGGCTGCATCCAACGAGGCCAGAAATTGTTGATAGTTGTACATGGTGGCAGGGTCAATGCCATCGCGCATCGCTTTCTGCAATCGCTCAGCATACTCGGCTCGGTAGCTCAGCAGCGACTGTAGCTGAGCGGTCGTTTGCTGTTCTGTTTGGCGCTCTTGCGCCAGTACTTTGCCCGCTTGATCGCGTGAGTCTCTGGCTAAGTCGGTTAGCATTTCGAGTTGCGATGTACTCATGTACGCCCTCCCACCAGTGAGCGCAGCGCTTGGCGAGAATCGGCAAGCGTTGCGCTCTCATTAATATTTTGTTGAAGGAAGTTCTCTAATGAAGGGAACCTTTTCACCGCCTCGTCGAGCTGTGGGTCGTGGCCAGGGCTGTAGGCACCGACACTAATAAGGTCCCGGTTACGCTGGTAGCGCGAAAACAGCTGCTTGAAAACACGCGCTTCCTGGAGTTGCTCAGGAGCGGTGATCGAGGTCATCGCCCGGCTGATGGACGCTTCAATATCAATGGCAGGATAGTGTCCTGCTTCTGCTAATGTTCTTGATAACACAATGTGCCCGTCTAAGATGGCGCGAGCAGCATCGGCAATCGGATCCTGCTGATCGTCACCTTCCGTAAGGACGGTATAAAACGCTGTTATCGAGCCGCCGCCGCGCTCAGCATTGCCTGCGCGCTCTACTAAACTAGGTAATTTGGCAAACACTGACGGCGGATAGCCTTTGGTGGCGGGCGGTTCACCGATAGCCAGGGCAATTTCCCGCTGGGCCATGGCATAGCGAGTCAGCGAATCCATAATCAGCAGCACATTACGGCCTTCATCGCGAAAGCCTTCCGCTAGGCGGGTCGCGTAAGCCGCGCCCTGTAAGCGTTGCAGTGGCGAGGTATCAGCGGGGGCTGCCACTACCACGGCACGCCGCCGACCTTCCGGGCCCAAAATATTGTCGATAAAGTCCTGTACTTCACGGCCCCGTTCACCAATCAAGCCAACAACAATCACATCGGCCTTGGTATAGCGGGCCATCATCCCTAGCAGTACCGATTTACCCACCCCTGAACCTGCAAAAAGCCCCATCCGTTGCCCTCGCCCTACGCTTAGCAGCGCATTAATCGCGCGGATGCCGACATCGATCTGTTCTTCAATAGGGGCGCGTGAAAGGGGATTAAGGGAGGGCGTGCTGAGTGTTGCACGAGGGGTTTCTTCTATGTTTTTGAGTAAGTTTTCGCGATCATCAAGCGGATTGCCGTTGCCATCAAGCACGCGGCCTAGCAAATCTTCGCCTACTGGGAATCGCCGTGCGCTGTTGCTACCGCCTTCATCCAATGGGGAGACGCGTGCGCCAGGCATTAACCCGGAAACCTCTTCTAGCGGCATTAAAAACAGTTTGTCACCGGCGAAGCCGACCACCTCGGCTTCAGCGTGTTTGTCACTATCAGCCAAGCGACCATCACTGCCCGGTAATTCAATGCGACATGCGCTGCCGACGGCCACCCGTAACCCGACCACCTCAATCACCATACCTGTCGCGCGAATGACGCGACCGCTATTGCGGTAACGCGGCAAATGACTGACGCGCTGCTGCGTGCGTCGCACTGCCTTATTCCAGCGATGTTGATGGGGACAGGTAGTATCTGCCATAGCGTATGTGCCTAGGATGTGGGGACGTTAGAAGGTGGTGGTGAATTGAGGCCACGTTTGCGCGACTGAGCTTGAATGGTCTGCCAGCGGCTTTCGAAAGTCGCGTCAATTTCCCCTTGAGCACTGGTGACCCGGCAGCCGCCACGGGCAAGTTGATCATCGGGCTGCAGCTTCCAGTTGGCGGCCTTAAGTTCATTACCTAAGTGTTCTTCTACCAAAGAGTGATCATTGGGATTGAGCCACAAGCGCTGCTGACCTACCAAGGGCGGCTCGGTGTGCAGAAGTTCGCGCACCATCGCTAAAATCTGCTCAGGCGTTTCCTGTATGGCATCACTGGCAAGCTGTCTGCCGGTCGCTAGCGCTAACTCAACCAGGTCATGGGCGATGGTGTCGTCAATGCGCTCTAGTGCATCAGAAAATTGCTTGGCGAGGTTGTTCAGCGGAGTAACGGTTAGCCGAATTTGCTCTTGTAACTCCACTTGTGCCTGCTCAGCGGCTTCTGACAAGCCTTTTTCCATTCCCTCTTTGTGGCCCTGTTCAAAGCCTGCCTTATAGCCTTCTTCTTCCGCTTCCAGGCGAATACGGTCATGGAGTTCCTGGCGCTCTTTCTCTTCACGCTGGCGCGCCAGTTCGGCTGCCTTTTGCGCCGCCTGTACCTTGCGTTGGTGAGTCGTGGGTACCTCGCCATCAGCAACGCGCTCAGCCGTGGTGGCCAGCTCATCCATTTGCCAGCGGCGCCAATCGCCATGGCGATCAAATTTAGGCGAGTGAGTATTAGACATACTCATCATCTCCACCTGCTAGGACAATTTCACCTGAATCAGCTAAGCGCCGCACAACCTGCAAAATGGCTTTCTGCTCGGTCTCCACTTGAGAGACGCGGATGGGGCCACGGGCTTCCATATCTTCGCGCACTAAGTCGGCGGCGCGCTGCGACATATTGCGCAGGAATTTGTCCACTAAGGCGTCCTGAGCACCTTTAAGGGCCACCACCAGCGAGTTGGTATCGACTTCCTGAAGCACCATTTGAATGGCACGGTTGTCGAGGTCGAGCAGATTCTCGAATAGGAACATTTCGTCGATGATTTTCTGTGCCAAATCTTCGCTGTGCGAGCGAACGGTTTCGATGGCGGTCTCTTCTTGAGAAGAGTTCATTAAGTTAAGAATCTCGGCCGCTGTTCTTACGCCGCCCATTTTGCTGCGCTTGAGGTTCTGGCCGTCGAGCATACTGGTAAGCACTTCGGTCAGTTCCTGTAAGGCGGCGGGCTGAACGCCGCTAAAGGTGGCAATCCTTAGAACGACATCATTGCGTAGCTTTTCTTCAAATAGCTCCAGGATATCAGCAGCTTGATGACGATCCAGGTGAACCAGAATAGTCGCAATAATTTGTGGATGTTCGTCGCGAATCAACTCAGACACCATGGAGGCTTCCATGAGATTGAGTGCGTCGATGCCAGAGTTACCGCCCGTCGTTTCGAGAATATCTTCGATCAGGCTAGTGGCGCGTTCGCTACCCAGTGCTTTGGTCAGCACCGAGCGGATGTGGTCGCTTGAATTCAGGTTAAGCGCTACAAACTCTTCGGTTTCTTTATGGAAAGCTTCGAGCACCGCTTTCATGTCGTCATGGGAGACCTGATTCAGACGGGCCATCTCCATACTAATTTCTTGCACTTCATTGGCACCAAGGTACTTAAAGACCTCAGCGGCACTGTCTTCATCGAGTGCAAGCAATAAGACGGCGCTCTTGCGGGCACCGCTCATTTCAGCAATTGAACTACTCATTAGCATGCATCCAGCTACGAATGATCATCGCGACCATGCGGGGGTCTTCCTGGGCCATTTCACGCAGGTCATTGAGGTTATGCTCATAAAGTGAGGTCTTACGCCGCCGCTTGGGCTTAGCGTAGGTCTCATCGCCCTCATCAGAGGACTCTTCACCCTCTTCGCCATCTTCTTCGTCGCCTACGCTCGCGGCCAACGTACCGCCAGGTACTGCAGTTGCCATAACCGGGGATTGGGTATAGCGCTTAATTAAGGGGCGCAAAATCAGTAGGTAGAGTAATAAGATAGCCAGCGCAACCAGCAAGTAGCGACCTACAGTGGCGGCTATTGAAAGGGTGTTGGGTTGCTGCCACCACACGACGTCAGTGGTTTCATCAACACTGCGCGCGAAGGGTGAATTGACGACTTCTACCTCATCGCCACGAAGCTGCGAAAAGCCCATTGCTTGACGAACCAAGCGCTCAATCTGGGCAACTTCTTCATCGGTTAGCGCAACGTCAACCCACTCGCCTTCATCGTTCATTTCCGAGCGGTAGTTTACGACCACTGCGGCGGATAGCCGCTCGATCTGGCCGAGACGGTGTTGCACATGCTCAATGCTGCGATCAACTTCGTAGTTGATAACGTCGTCTTGGCGTAAGTTACGCAGCGCTTCAGGGGGCGCGTCCTCTTGCTGGTCGTCAACTTCTGGGTCGCCCTCTTCCGCTGGTTCATTAATAGGGGAGGGCAGGGTGCCTGGCGGTGTATTGCTTAGCGCACCTGGAATGCCAGTGGCCAATGGGTCTTCGCCATCGAAGGCAAGGCTGAGCTGACGGCTACGCACGGCGGCTTCGTTAGGTGGCTGATTGGGGCCGTAGCGTTCAGACGTTTCCTCGCGTCGTGAGAAGTCTATTTGTGCGGCAACTTGGGCACGCACATTATCGCGACCTAAAATGGGCGTTAAAATATGTTCAATACGCTGCTGGTAGGAGCGCTCAACTTCGACAATATACTCAAGCTGCGAACCATCGAGATCGTTTCCGCTGCCTGTTTCGGCAGACAGCAAGCGACCATCCTGATTAACCACGGTGACGTCTTCAGCGGCAAGGTCGGGAACGCTGCCTGAGACCATGTGGACGATAGCGCTAACTTGCCCTTCACCCAGCACGCGGCCGGGTAATAGGGTGAGCACCACAGATGCTTTCGCAGGTTCACGATCGCGAATAAACACCGATGGCTTGGCCATGGAGAGGTGGACGCGAACGCCTTCTACTGGGCCTAGTGATTCAATTGAGCGCGCCAGCTCGCCTTCCAGACCGCGCTGATAATTAATCTGCTCAGCAAATTGGCTAATCCCAAACGCCTGGCTATCCATCAATTCCAGGCCCAAATTGCCGCCACGGGGAAGGCCCTGTTCAGCTAGTTGCAAGCGCAAGGTGTGGACTTGGTCGCTAGGCACCATTAATGCTTGGCCGCCCTCGCTGAACTGATAGGGAATGCCGCGGGCATCAAGCTCGTTGATGATGCCTCCGCCATCGGCTTCGCTCAGGTTGCTATAAAGAACGCGATACTCTGGGCTGCTGGCCCACATGAAGAGGGCTGCCACAATGGCAATAGAGGCGGCGCCGGCGATGAGTAGCGCCACCAATGGATTGCCACGCAGTTGCTTCAGCGTACGCCCAAAGGCCGAGTCGCTGGCGGCATCACGTTCGGTACTTCCATTAGCTGTACCGCCACTGCGAGGGGCGGCTTGATTCGTACTAGTTTGACGGCCTGCCGTTGCACCGGTTTCGCTCATGCGACCCTCCTAAGGGGCAGGCAAAACTGGCGTCGGCCCAGGCGCATCACCAAAGAAGGCATAGGCTATATCCGTCAATCGCGGTTATCCGCCAAAATGATGAAGCGGAATTGTGATGGCCGCCATTATCCGGTGACTAGTCCAGCCTAAAGGAGCGATAAGCTTCGCTTTTTATGCGCATTTGTCCGTATGAGGTTAGTCACTTCAGTGTTAGGCTTTTTGCATTAGTTCATTTTTGCGAATTGAGGTAAGCGTATGAGCACTCCCGCAATACAGGCTACGCTACAACAAATGCAAAGCTTGGCAACTCAGGCGGCATCCACGCAGCCTCTTAGCGGTGCTCAGGCGACAACAGCGGTAGGGCACGGCGGTTTTGGCGGTGAATTACAGGCTTCCATTCAGCGTATTAACCGTCTTCAGCAAACGGCTAACAGCCAGGCGATGGCTTTCCAGGCGGGTGACCCTAACTTGCAGCTCAACGATGTGATGGTTGATATGCAGAAATCCAGCGTTGCTTTTCAAATGGGGCTTCAGGTTCGCAATCGCTTAGTGTCTGCATATCGTGACGTTATGAATATGCAAGTGTAGAGCTTTAGGCTTCCAAAGAGATGATCTGCCCTTGCATTGCCTCTAGCCGCTCAGCAATTTTTAGTACTTCTTCCGCGGGAATTTGGCGTATGACGTCTCCAGACTCTCGGTCGATTACTCGTGTAATGACGCGTGATGTCTCTTCGCTTAACTCAAACTCTAAGCCGCGTGGGCGCATCGCTTCGTTAATGCGTTGAATGGGCTCGATAAGTTTGTCAGCGGAGATTTCTCGTTCGTCTTGGTCGATATTTTTAATTTGAATGTTCGTTGGCGCTAGCTGGGCCAGCGTGTTTTCTAGCCGTTGTCCCGGGTTTAGGTTGGTGAGAACCGAGGTCAGCGGCTTGGTTGCTTCAGCAGGGGGTAATGAACTCATGGGGCACATTCCTCTTTAGTTAGCTTTGGCAACCGGTTGTGGTGCAGCAGCGAGTAACGGCGGCTTCAGCTTGGATTTTTAATTATCAATATACGCCTCTACCTTTTTATCGGCATGGCGCAGAAAAACTTTATGCTGCACCGGGGGGGGGGCTGTTTGTTGGCGCAAGAGCCAGATACATATTCTTCTGCCTCTGCTTCTATAGTCTTTTAATAAGCATAGGAATGATGGCTTTTTGTGCATACGCCCCGCTGTTGGCATCTGATATGCTTCTGCGCTTTGCGGTGAACTAATTAACGCATAAGAGTAAGTGAGGCGAGCATGGCAGCGCAGCAGGATGAGTTTGAAACAGTAGCAAGCACAACGGTAATTGAGTCTCTGCTGAACGCGCTAATTGAAACGGGCGGAGTATCCCTGTGTCTCGCCACGGCTGATGCGCGTCCAGAACCTATTGTATTGATGGAGCAGCATCGGGACCAAACCTTGGTGATGGATCTCTCCTCGGTTGATTATTTGCTTCACCACTTGCAGGGCGGTGCTGCTTTCTACTTGCGCGGGCAGGCTCAGGGGAAAGTGGTTCAAACACCTCTCTTGCACTTGACGGAAACGCGCCATGCAGGTGGGCGTTTTTTGTGTTGCAGTGATTACCCTGCGACGTTAGACGTACTTCAGCGCCGTGAATCCTTTCGCGCCGAGTTGCGAATGGGGATGGTGGTGGCGGCCAGTTTGGGTAGTGGGGATGCCGAGGTGGCTGGCGAGCTAAAAGACCTTTCCCAAGACGGCTGCCAACTTGAGTTGCCGTTAGCGGCCAGTGGTCTATTGGCAGAAGATGCTAACTCGCTAAAGTTGGCGTTTACCTTTCCTGACGGCACTTATTTTGAAGTGCTTGGCGATGCCCGGCATCAAAAAACTGATGCTGAACGGCACCTGCTGCGTGTTGGTTTTAACTTCGTTGAGTGCAGCGCGGAGCAAGAACGCCAAATTTGGTATTTTGTGTGTGAAATTGAACGTGAGGCTGCCCGTTATAACAAAGAGCAACAGGACGAGCGCCAGCCCTCTCCACTGTTTGTATTACCGAATAAGCGTTCTGGCGCAGACGAGCTACTGGGGCGACGAGATGTTAAGCGTTACGCCACGCCGATGGCGCGACGACTGGTAAAGGTAGCCGCCTATTTAGATGCGCAGCTACTATCGTTGCAGCAAGGCAGTGATATCGATGGGCGCCAGCTCTCTCGTTATGCTGATCGAATATTGGATCTTCACGATGAGGATCGTGAAGCCTTGCTGTTTGCCTCCCGCTGCTTATTTCCAGAGCCTTTGGTGGTGCGCCACGGCATTGCAGTGGCCATTCATTTGCTTGATTTTGTGGGCGCGAGTATGCCGCGAGAATTGCGCAAAGCGATTGTCGCCAGTGGTCTTATTCATGATCTTGGCAAGGCGCTGGTTCCCCAGGTGTTGTTTAAGGCGCCGCATTTTGAGGCAAGTCATCGAAAAGTAGTCAGCGAGCATGTCCAGTTGCTGTTAGATCGCTTGCACGGCTGTCAGTGGCTGTCAGTGGCGATTGTGCAGGCCGTTATTGGAGGGATTAATGAGCGTATGGACGGCAGTGGTTATCCTGAGGGAGTAGGTGGGACTGAGCTCAGTGAGTTAGCGAAAGCCAGTGCTGTTGTTGATGTGGTCGAGGCGATGAGGCGTGACCGCGCTGATCGTCCCGCTAAAACGGTACAGCAAATTTATCGTCATTTATTACAGCATCCACATCAATTCGATATGCGTTGGATCAAGCGCTATATCGAGCATTTCAAGGGGCTACCTGTGGGTTCGCTGGCGCGTTTTTCCAGCCAGCAACAGGGTTGGATATTGCGCCTAGATGCAAAGGGTAATCCCACCGAGGTGTTGCTTGCACCGCAAGCTGAACCGCCCATGCGTGACAATGTCGGGGCGATAGTAAAGGACGATGTCACTGAGCGGCTTGGGCGAACGGTAGGCGAAATCGCTGTTTCTACCTGAAAGTGCAAAAAGCGCTAGTGAATGGTTAGCCATTCGTTGCCGTCAAATAGGCCTGGGTAAAAAAGCATTGCGAGACGTTAAAGTCCCTCTGGCTCGCGCCGATAGTTAATAGTAGCAGCGTGCAGTTTGCTGTTTTATATCTTTTAATCTTCGTGGTTCCCCGCTATAGGCGATAACCAAACCACGCACAGGAGTTCCGCTTATGACTTACTCTCGCGGTGGCGCCGCCTATGGGCGTGGAGCTAACGCTTATGCGCGTATCGGCGTAGAAAGCGGAGTGATGTCGGCAGACCCACATCAACTTATTGTGATGTTATTTGACGGCGCTCAAGCGGCTATTCGCGCTGCCCGCATTCATATGCAGGCAGGCAATATAGCTGAGAAAGGTAAATCGATATCAAAAGCGCTTGATATCGTTAATAACGGTCTCGCCGCCGCGCTCGATCAGGAGAAAGGTGGAGAAATTGCCGAGCGCTTAGCGTCTTTGTATGACTATATTGTACGCCTGCTGTTGGCGGCTAATCTGCGTAACGATGAAGAGAGCTTAAATCAAGCCGAGCGTTTGCTTGAAGATATTGGCTCAGCGTGGCGCGATATTGGCCAACAGCAGAGCGCGTGAGGCAATAATGTTAGCTTCTACCACCGCTTGTGACCAAAATGCTCAACAGTCATTGCTTGCTAGTTACGAAGCGCTATTGAGCAGCGTTGAATACATGCATGAACTTGCCAATGCTGAGCAGTGGGCCGAGCTCATTGACCAACGTACCAACTATGTTGTGTTAGTGGAGCAACTGCGTGAGTTGGATGCGACCGTGCTGCTTGACGGTGCTGCCCAACAACGAAAGGCAGAGTTGCTTGAGAGCATACTTGAGCACGATGTTGATATCCGGCGTCGCTTGGTAGCACGTCGAGATGAGCTGGGTAAGCTAATTGGGGTGTCGCAACGTCAGCGCGACTTGCATCGCGCTTATGCACCCCAGCGGGGCGCAGGGGTGTCCTATGCCGCCGATGATGCTGATGTTACGGGGTCATCGTGAGCGGTATTACCCCTCTCATTGATACGCTCTTGAACCAAGTGTTAGGGCGACAAGGGGAGGTGTCGCTGCAGCGGGCGTTAGATCAACCAGTTAAGCCCGTTGCGCCTGGAGAAGGGCCGCGTGCCGTAATGCGTGACGCTAATTTAGATGGAAGAGCGCCAGCGACACCATTAAATGATTTAAAGCGCTTGCCCCTTCCTCTTGATGGTGGAAAAGCGCTACCCCGCGGTGAGCCGCTGCCTTCTCCGCCGGGGTCAACCCAAACCCATTTTAGCCCCGCTGCACGAACTATTGCTGACGTGCTGCTGCGCTTTCCAGCACCTCCCTCCGTCATGCGACCCGAAGCGCCTCTTTTCACCAGCCCAGAAGCACCCGGAGTCAGCGCCGTTGCGACCCGCTTGGAAGCGAGCATCCGCGACAGCGGGCTGTTCTACGAGTCGCATTTAAAACGGTGGTTCCAGGGCGCGGGAACCCGCCAACAGTTAATGAATGAACCTCAAATGCAGCCTGGGCCGCGCCCTTTGGCGCCCTTGTTACCCGCTGGGTTGGGCGTCACCAATGGGTTAACGGGATTAGCACCATTGGTCACACCGGGGGCTCAGGCGGCTGGGCAAGGGGTAACTATCCTGCCTAACGTGCCGTTAGTACCGGTGACTCAAGAAAATGGCTTGGCGCCTCGGCAGAATTTAGTGGCGGCTGCTCCGCTTATGAATTCACCAGGTGCGGCTACCCAGGCGCCTTCAGCTGCTATGCCCAGTTCAGCGCCTGAGAGTAATCAAGCAAGAGTAGATCTAAGTCACGCAAGGGAAGTGACTGAGCTGATAGCTAACCGTCCAGCGCGGGATGTCGTGCATGAAAGCCTACAGAGCCTAGTGCGTCAGCAGCTTGAGATGTTGGTGATGCCCACTATTCGCTGGGAAGGCGATGTTTGGGCAGGTATTTTTATGGCCTTAGTGATTAATTTGCCCGCTCGTGAAGAGGGGCAAGAGAACAAGCAGCAAGAGGGTGAGCCAGAGGGTGGTGGGCGTTCTGATATGCAGCTAGACGTTCCTAACTTGGGGGCGTTCAATGCGTCGTTATGGCTCTACCGAAATGTGCTGAGTATCGATTTCACCACTGAAAGCACAGAGGCTCATCAACGAATTAACGCTGGGTTACCAGCGTTAGAGAAGCGCCTGAGTGCTTTAGACCTACAGAAAGTGCAGCTTCGCGCACGTTATGTCGAAGCGGAGGTAGCCCATGGCCACGCCGGGTGAGCGTCGTCGTCAAGCTGTTGCGCTGGCTTATCAAGAGAATGATCGCGCCCCTCGTGTTGTGGCGAAAGGCTATGGAGATCTGGCCGAACGCATTATGGCAGAGGCTCAACGTCAGGGTATTTATGTGCACGATGCGCCCGAGCTGGTAGCGCTCTTAATGCAGCTAGATTTGGACGCGGAAATCCCCGCCGGACTTTATCAAATTGTCGCGGAACTCTTGGTATGGGTGTTTGAGCTTTCAGAAGAAGGGCTAAGTCATCGTGAAATACCTGAGTAGCCAATTACAGACGTTGTATGCAACCATGAGGATAGGTAATAAAAAGTCATTAATGGCGCCAGTACAATGGTCAACATATCGCGCCTGAGTCATTTAATGGGACATCATGAGTCAAACCAACTTTCTCGATGAAATTCAGGAAATAAATTTAGCTTATTTACTTCTGGCGCAGCGCTTGCTTGATGAAGATCGCGAGGCCGCCATGTTTCGCCTGAAAATAGATAGCGAGGTTGCCGAGCTACTTGTGTCACTCAATGCTCGTCAGCTTACCAAGCTGGCACGCACCAGCCAGCTATTGTGCCGGTTCAGTCAAACGAGTGCCGAACGTCTGCGCCAACTCACTGACAACCCTCGTGACCAGGGCTTGGCTGGGCTCCATGCTTCGCTGCTGCTGGCTAGTGAACCATTTGAGCCAATGCCGTCAGGAGAAGTGAAGTGAGCCAGAAAAGCTTGGTCGATGAAATGCACCAAGTGCAACTGGCAATCGAATTGATTGAGCTGGGCGCGCGCTTGCAGGTGCTGGAAACAGAAACGGAATTAAGCCGCACGCGTTTGATCAAGCTGTATAAGGAAGTGCGGGGCATGTCGCCCCCCAAGGGGATGCTGCCGTTCTCTACTGATTGGTTTATTACTTGGCTACCCAACGTTCATTCGTCGCTGTTTTTTAACATTTATATAAGCCTAAAAGAGACCGCAGGTTGTGAACGAATTGATGCCTTCGTTAAAGCATATCGGCTTTATGACGAGCAAATGTCGTTGGAAAAGGTGGAGCCGGTGCTTGGGTTGACGCGCGCTTGGACATTAGTACGGTTTTTTGAAAGCGATTTGCTACAGCGCAATCAATGTACACGTTGCACCGGCCAGTTTGTGGCGCATGCGCATAGTCCTGCTCAGCACTACGTATGTGGCATATGCCAGCCACCTTCACGGGCGGGAAAAACAGGCAAAGCACAGCAGGAGAATAGTGAAAAAATGTAACAACTCAATCTACTACGCGCCCATTAGCTGTAATTAAGGTATAAGACGTAGGGATAGATACTTAATAATAAAATATGAGTGCAATGGCGTAGATAGACGCAAAAGCCAATGATACTTTTTCATTAAACAGCAGCTTAGCCCTAGTATAATGGGTCTAAATTGTGCTTTGGATGGAACATTTCTTAACCATCAGATCAGGTGGCTAAGTTTTGGTTCCCTTACTTAACACTGAATACCGCAAGGACCTTGCTTGTGCTGATACCTCTAGGCTATGTGATCGTATTGCTATCTGTATTTGGTGGCTATGTACTGGCAGGCGGCAGTTTAGGCCCTCTCTACCAACCGCTAGAGTTACTCATCATCGGCGGTGCTGGGGTAGGCGCATTTATCGCTGCCAACAATGGCAAAGCGATCAAAGCAACGTTTAAAATTCTGCCGCGGCTCAAACGGGCGAAAAAATATAACAAAGCGCTTTATATGGAGCTCATGGCGCTGCAGTACAAGCTACTGTCCAAAATTCGCCGCGAGGGCATGCTAGGCATTGAGCGCGATATTGATAACCCGCAAGAGAGCCCTCTGTTTCAAGAGCACCCAACGGTATTAGCTGATCCCCACATCATGAATTTCCTGACGGACTATCTGCGCTTAATGGTCAGTGGCGGGATGGAGCCTATGGAAATCGATGAGTTGATGCTACATGAAATTGAAGTCTTCGAGCAGGAAGCCCATATCCCCATTGATGCCATTGCCAAAGTCGGCGATGCCATGCCTGCCTTCGGCATTGTGGCGGCGGTGATGGGGGTCGTTAAAACACTCACCTATGCCGATGCTACGCCAGCTCAGATGGGCGTAATGATCGGCCAAGCGCTAGTGGGCACCTTCTTGGGTATTTTGCTGGGCTATGGCTTTGTTAGCCCTCTCGCAAGCTACATCGAACGGCAGGCTAAAGAAGCCGAAAAAATGCTGCAGTGTATTCGCATTACATTGCTTGCAAGCTTGCATGGGTACGCGCCGCAGTTGGCCGTTGAGTTTGGCCGCAAAGCACTCTTTACCGCCGAGCGCCCGAGCTTTATAGAGCTTGAAGAGTATGTGAGAGATGCAAAAAAGGCCGGTAGCGCATGAGTAAGGGTGGTGACAAGCGTCCAATCGTTATTCGACGCAAAAAAGTCGTCCATACCCATCACGGTGGTGCTTGGAAAATTGCCCTAGCGGATTTTATGACCGCTCTGATGGCCTTTTTTTTGGTGCTATGGCTTTTGAGCGTTTCCAGCGAAGAGACGCGCAGGGGCGTAGCAGAGTATTTCAGTACCCCACTGATTAGCGCCATTACGGGGGGCGATCGTTCGGGTAGTACCAGTGCGATTCCTGGCGGTGGGCCGGATCCCACTCATAGCGATGGGGAGCGGGCAATGATTGATAGCCTTCAGCGCTCTCGCCCTAGTTCGCAGGATCGACGCTTCTTTATGAATGTGCAAGAGCGTATTGAGCGAGCTATCGAGCGAGATCCCGAGCTACGTCAGTTGCGCTCTCAGATGCGCTTTGACCTCACTCGAGAAGGGCTTCGCATACAGTTATTAGATACGGATCAGCGGCCCATGTTTGAGTTGGGTAGCGACCAAGTCGCGCCTTATATGCGCAGCCTACTGCGTACTATCGCACCACTACTTAACGAGCTACCCAATGAACTAAGTATTGGGGGCCATACCGATAGCGTTCCCTATGCGGGAGGCTATAGCGGCTATAGCAACTGGGAACTCTCCAATGATCGCGCCAACGCGTCGCGTAGAGAGCTTATTGCCGGCGGGTTTGACCCAGATCAATTGCTTCGCGTATCAGGCTTTGCAGACCGTGTCATGTTGCCGGAGACTGAGCCAACAGACCCCATTAATCGGCGCATAGAGCTGGTGGTGCTGCTGCCAGAAATAGCCGAAGCGATCCGTAATCCAGCCATTATGGGCCCGGGAGCTTCACTGCCAGACGATGCGTCTGAAGCGCTAACAGAATTACCACAACAAGACGAGCCTCAGGCGCAAGACCCAGAGTGACCTGAGCCTGTCAGAGCCTTTCATAAAAGCGACGTTAAGGGTGGAGCGGTGAATGGATATAGCGGATTTTTTTGACACCTTTTTTGAAGAGGCAGAAGAGCTGCTGTCGGATATGGAACAGCATTTGTTGGAGCTGGATGTTGATGATCCAGACAGTGAACAGCTCAATGCTATTTTCCGTGCCGCCCACTCGATCAAAGGGGGAGCTGGGACCTTTGGTTTTGTCGTGTTACAGAAAACCACGCATATTTTGGAAAACCTTCTCGATTACGCACGTAAAGGTGAGCTAACGCTGCGCGCCGACCTCGTGGATACCTTTTTAGAGGCTAAAGACATCATGCATGAGCAACTCGATGCCTACCGTAGCGAAGAGGAGCCAAACCAAGAGGCATTTGAGCGCATTTGCCAAACGCTACAACAGATTGCCCTGGATGAAATTGGGCAACAGTTAGATGGACCCGCTATTCCAGCGGCTGAGCCCAAGGCTTCACCTGTTACCAGCGAAAACAGCGCAGAAGCAAGCAGTAGCGAAGAGCAAGGCGCAAACGGACTTCTGTTAGTGGCACTGCTGAATGTTGTCGATAAAGACCGCATTTTGCTGGTTGAAGAGTTAGAGCAGCTTGGCGAAGTGCAGTCCCAATCCGGCGACGCAAAGCGCTACGAAGTCATCCTTAAAAGTAGCGACAGTGCAGACGATATTGAAGCGGTCATGTGCTTTATTATCGAGCCAGATCAGATTGAGATTACGGCTGTCGAGGGCGTTGCTGCTGAGTCATCAAACTCCGCGCCAGCAACCTCTGAGCCAGAAGCTTCGGCTCCTGTGCCGCAAGCGCCTGCGGAAAAAACAGCCTCAAAGGCGAGCCCGACAAAAGCAGCGACCAAAGAGAAACCTAAAAAAGCCGCCGCCGAGTCATCTTCAATCCGCGTCTCTGTGGATAAAGTCGATCAAATTATCAACTTGGTGGGTGAGCTGATCATCACCCAGTCGATGCTTGATCAAACGGTTAGTGATTTAGAAGATCAGTCAGTGGGTAATAGCTCATTGCAAAATGGCATGAGCCTGCTTCAACGCAATGCGCGTGACCTCCAAGAGGCGGTCATGTCGATTCGTATGATCCCCATGGAGTTTGTCTTCAGTCGCTTTCCACGCGTAGTGCGCGACACCGCCGGGAAGCTAGGTAAAGAGATTGAGCTGGTTACCGAAGGCAAGTCTACCGAATTGGATAAGAGCCTGGTGGAGCGGATCACCGATCCATTAACCCACCTGGTGCGCAATAGCCTTGATCATGGCGTTGAAATGCCTGATGTACGTGAAGCGATTGGCAAACCGCGTGTAGGTAAATTAACGCTATCGGCGCGCCATCAAGGCGGTAATATTTTGATTGAAGTGCGCGATGACGGTGCCGGTATGGATCGTGACCGTCTGCTTGCTAAAGCCCGTGAAAATGGCATTAACGTCTCTGACTCCATGTCTGACGAAGAGGTTTTTCAGCTTATCTTCGCCCCTGGTTTTTCTACCGCCAAAGAGGTCACCGACGTTTCCGGCCGTGGTGTGGGTATGGATGTCGTTAAGCGCAACATTCAAAGCATGGGCGGTCGCGTCGAAATTCAGTCGAAGCTAGGTGAGGGGACCAATACGCGCATCGTATTGCCGCTGACGTTGGCGATTCTGGACGGTATGTCGATTAAAGTCGGCGGTGAAACGTTCATACTGCCGCTGTCAACCGTGCTTGAGTCGCTTCAGCCCTCTAAAGACGATATGTACGCCATGGCTGGCGACGATGTGGTCATCAAAGTGCGCGATGAGTACCTGCCCGTTATCGCTATTCACGAAGTGCTGGATGTTGAGAACGCCATTACCGATCCCACCAAAAGCATTGCCGTTATTGTGCAGGGCGAAGGCCGTCGTTACGCCATGCTGGTGGATGAATTGATTGGGCAGCAGCAGGTCGTGGTTAAGAATTTGGAAGACAATTACCGCAAAGTGCCGGGGATCTCGGCCGCTACCATTTTAGGCGATGGCAGTGTTGCGTTAATTCTGGATATTACCGGTTTACATCGCTTAAGCCGGTACAAAAAAGAAGCAGGCAAAAAAGTAGTGAACAATCAAAACTTTTCATTTTTCAAGGAGGCTGAGCCGTTATGAGTCAAGCCAACAGTGGGGCGGTATTAGCCGCAGAAGCCGAAAACCGCGAATTTCTCGTGTTTTCATTGGGTGATGAAGAGTACGCCATTGATATTTTGAAAGTGCAGGAAATCCGTGGGTACGAAAACGTGACTCGGATCGCCAATGCGCCTGATTTTATCAAAGGGGTCACCAATCTGCGCGGCGTGATTGTGCCGATTGTCGACCTACGTATTAAATTTCATCTTGAAAACGTCGAGTACGGCGGCCAGACGGTGGTCATCGTCGTCAATGTCGCAGACCGCGTGGTCGGCATCGTGGTCGATGGCGTTTCGGACGTAATGACGCTGACGCCCGATCAGATCAAGCCCGCACCGGAATTTGGCGTTACGCTCTCGTCTGATTTCCTGAGTGGCTTAGGTAGCCTAGATGATCGCATGTTGGTATTGGTCGATATCGACAAGCTGCTGACCAGCGAAGAGATGGCGCTAGTCGACAGCACCAGCAGTCACTAAACCTAAACAACAAGGCATAAGGGACATGCCGGTTACGTTCTACCTAATGATGCACTCTCGCGCTATGGAAAGCACCGAGAGCGCAGGTTGTGCGTGGAGAAAAGGGCGTGACACAGCAAATGCGGCAATTAATGAATAATATGACGGTGCGTTTAAGTTGGGGCTTAGTGCTTGCGACCCTATCAGTACTCGTCTTAGTTGCCAGTGGTATCGGCCTTTATGCATTGCACCATGGCGCGGCAATCGTGCAAGCATCGAACGATGTGCAGACCCAGCAAGCCGCCTTCAGTGCATTTGCTACCACGATACGTTGGACGTTAATTGGCATCGTAGCGATGACGGTGATTACAGTCATCGTGGTGATCTGGGGAGTAACCGCTAACGTGTTGCGCCCGTTAGATCGCTTGGTGGGTCATTTTGAGCGCATGGCGCAGGGTGATTTAAGCCAACGTATTACCTCGCCGGGTAATAATGAAATTGGGCGCCTCTACAGTGCGATGGCGCACATGCAGGGCTCTCTCTCCCATACGGTAGGCACTGTGCGCACTAGCGGCACATCGATTTATGAGCGCTCCCAGCAAATTGCCAGTGGTAATAACGACCTCTCTTCACGCACAGAGCAGCAGGCATCTTCGTTAGTAGAAACCGCCTCTAGCATGGAGCAGTTAGCCTCTACGGTAGGCCACAATGCTGAGAATGCTCGCCAAGCCAGCCAACTGGCCGGTAGCGCGACGTTAACTGCACGACGTAGCGGTGAAGAAGTCGGGCAAATCGTTGATACCATGCAAGAGATCAGCGCTAGCTCACACCAAGTGTCGGATATCATAACGGTTATCGATAATATTGCGTTTCAGACCAATATTTTGGCGCTGAATGCCTCAGTAGAGGCTGCTCGTGCTGGCGAACATGGTAAGGGGTTCGCGGTGGTCGCACAGGAAGTGCGTAGCCTGGCCAGCCGCAGTGCCGCTGCTTCAAAAGAGATCCGTACGCTGATTGAAGCCTCGCTCAATAAAGTCGATACCGGCACCCAGCGCGTCAATCAAGCCGGGCAAACGATGCAAGATCTAGTGGCGGCTGTTCAGCGCGTTAGTGACATTATGGATGATATTGCCGCCGCTTCTGCACAGCAAAGCAGCGGTATTAGCCAAGTGAATCAAGCTGTTGCACAAATGGACCAGGTGGTGCAGCAAAATGCCCAACTGGTTCAGCAGGCGGCGCGAAGTGCCAATGAGCTGGAAAGTGAAGCGGCTCGTTTACGTGAAGCAGTGGAGCGCTTCCGTGTCACTGAAACATCAAACCATCACTCTTCTTCTGCTATGCCTACGCCAGCCCTGGCTGCAGTAGCGCGCTCGTCCCTAGCGAGTCACCAACAATCAGCCGAACACAACGAAGAGTGGACATCGTTTTAATGTGTCTGGTAGGGCAGGCACGCTCTTAATGAACAATAAAACACTAAAAAGGTAGATCATGCGGAATAACCAGCCAGTCTCTCAGCGTGAAATCGAGTTAAAAGAAGATGATTTCTTAGTCTCACGTACCGATACCAAAGGGCGTATTACCTATGCCAACCCCGCGTTTATCGATATTAGTGGTTTTGATCACACAGAGCTGATAGGTGCGCCGCACAACCTGATACGTCACCCCGATATGCCGCCAGCAGCCTTTGAAAACCTCTGGCAAACCGTGCAAACGGGAGAAACGTGGCGCGGGCTGGTTAAAAACCGCTGCAAAAATGGTGACCACTACTGGGTGGATGCCAGCGTGACACCGATTATCGAAGATGAACAAGTGGTGGGTTACACCTCGGTACGTGTTCAAGCCGCACGGGAGGCCATAGAGCAAGCGGAGCGGGCTTACGCTGACCTACGAGAAGGGCGCAATAAACGGCTCTATTTGGATAAAGGTCGTCTACGTCAGAAAGGTGTGTTCAGCCGTCTGGCACGAGTGCGACTCGATACCATTCGGGCAAGATTGGCAGGCATGATTGTTGTGGCTGGGCTGCTGCTGCTCATTAGTGGCGGCTTGGGGCTGTATGGCTTAAATGCCTCCGGCGAGCGCTTGGCGCAACTAAATAATGACGGTCTGCGCGACGTCGTTCGCTTGCAGCAAATTGATCAAACCATCGCCCAAACCCGGCAAGCGATGATTGAGCCGGAACGTATGGATCTCATCAATCAGCGTTTTGAAATGGGCGAAAGTATTGAAGAGAGCACTGCAGAAGTCGCCGCCGTATGGCAGGAATACTACTCTCGAGACGTCAATAAAACCGAACTCGCCGGTGAGTTTGATCAGCAGTTACAGGCATTTTTAGACAATGGTATGGGCCAAGCTGCCAGTGTTTTGCAAGCGGAAGAAACCTATCAAGCCTTTACCGGATTAGATGCAGTCATCAACGTGATGAACAGCGATGGTCGCGACTTGTCAGGAATGGTTAATCAACTGATTGCCCAGAAACAACAAGCAGCGGAATCCATGGCCGTTGACGCCCAGCAAGGGCAAGCCACCATGCTCGGTGCGCAAACCATCGTGCTTGGCGTTGGTTTATTGTTGCTCATTTTGATTGGCGTGTTGACGCTGCGTTCGATTACTCGTCCCTTAAAAAGTGCAGCGCGTTTTACGCTGCAAATTGCAGGCGGAAATTTGGCGACAAAAGTACCACCGCCGAGGCGTGACGAAGTGGGCCAGTTAATGGACTCGCTCAACACCATGCGCAAGAGCCTCAGCAGCATCATCGCCGACGTCAAAGGGGGTATTGATGTTGTCACTCCTGCTGCCCGGGACATTGCCATTGGTAATGAAGAGCTATCGGCGCGCACTGAGCAGCAAGCGGCCTCTCTGCAGCAGACGGCTTCCAGCATGGAAGAAATGACCTCTACTGTGCGGCAAAACAGCGAAAATGCTCAAGAAGCCCGCCGCTTAGCCGATAACAATGCTATCCAGGTAACAAATACTGGCGAGCTAATGGCACAGCTGGTCGACAATATGCAGCGGATTACCCAAAGCTCCCAGCAGATGGCCGATATCATCAATGTGATCGACTCAATAGCTTTTCAGACCAATATTCTGGCGCTGAATGCGTCGGTAGAGGCGGCACGTGCTGGCGAGCATGGGCGCGGTTTTGCGGTGGTCGCCGAAGAGGTGCGTAATCTGGCGGGCCGCAGTGCAGGTGCTGCTCAAGAAATTCGTGGCTTGATTGATGGCTCTAATCGCGAGGTTAGCGCCGGTTCCAGTTTGGTAACCAAAGCTGAAGAGGCGATCGGCGAAGTGGCAGAAGCTGCACGTAGCGTGACTCAAATTATGCATGAGATTTCGGCCGCTTCTGAAGAGCAGAGTAATGGGATTACGCAGGTCAACCAGGCGGTGGCAGAAATGGATCAAGCGACACAGCGTAATGCCTTGCGTGTTCAAGAGACGGCCCGCGCGGCTGTTTCCTTAGAGAAACAGGCGGGACTATTAGCGCTATCAGTGGAAGCATTTCGCTTAAATAGCAACGGCGCTTTACGTCCGCCTGTGCTAACAGCAACCAACCCCGTCGCGAAGATGCCCAGCGCACTAGCCGCTCAGCCGCCTAGTGCAACGTCGCCTAATTCGCCCGTTAAACGGCAAGCAGCCTCAGTAGAGGAGTGGGAAGCGTTTTGACCGAACAACGTGAAGGGGTTGTAGATGCTGGTCAGTGGGCATCCAATAATCAGATCGAGCGAGATCTGATACTCACTGATGCGGATTTTAAGCGTATTCGTGAGCTGATTTATCAGCGTGCCGGGATTGTGCTGGCAGAACATAAGCGTGAAATGGTCTATAGCCGCCTAGCCAAGCGGCTGCGCCACCACGGTCTGACACGCTTTACCGATTATCTGCAGCGCCTGGAGCGCCAGCCTGAGGCTAAGGAGTGGGAGGCGTTCACCAACGCCCTGACGACCAATCTCACGGCTTTTTTTCGTGAAGCGCACCATTTTCCGCTGCTCGCTGAGCATGTAAAAAATAAGCAAGACCCGGTCACAATCTGGTGTTCGGCAGCCTCCACTGGTGAGGAGCCCTACTCACTAGCCATGACACTTTTGGAAACGTTAGGCGCTAAAGCGTCACAAGCCAAAGTGATTGCCACCGATATCGATACGGATGCGTTGGCCAGAGCCCGCGCAGGCGTATATCCGCTAGAACAGGTGCGCAAGCTTGATGAAGCGCGGGTAAAGCGTTTTTTCCAGAAAGGAACCGGTAACCATGCGGGCTTTGCACGGATCCGGCCTGAAGTATCGGCCCTCGTCGAGTTTCAGCCACTTAACCTGCTGGCGCCGCAATGGCCAATTAAGGGCCTTTTTGATGCGGTGTTCTGCCGGAACATCATGATTTATTTTGATAAAGATACTCAATCAAAAATACTCAAGCGATTTGCGCCACTGATGAAGCCTGATGGGTTGCTGTTTGCCGGTCACTCAGAAAACTTCTCTTATATCAGCGATGCTTTCAAACTACGCGGCCAGACCGTCTATACCCTGGCAAAAAAATGAACAATTGTCGTGTCTTTATGATCGCTTCAGGCGCTGTGGCTCCAGCGGTTGCAATCACACATCAGGCGTCTACAGCAAGAGGAGGCGTGCTTTGAGCGCAGCCAAGATCAAAGTACTGTGTGTCGATGATTCGGCGCTAATTCGCGATTTATTAACGGAGATTATTAATTCCCAGCCTGATATGGAAGTCGTTGCGGTAGCGCCTGACCCTATTGCCGCCAGGGATTTGATCAAGCAGCACAATCCTGATGTGTTGACCTTAGACGTCGAAATGCCACGCATGGACGGACTGGATTTTCTCGAACGCTTAATGCGTCTGCGGCCTATGCCGGTGCTCATGGTGTCGTCGCTGACCCAAAGCGGTTCGGAAATTACCTTGCGCGCGCTTGAGCTTGGTGCGCTTGATTTTGTCGCTAAGCCAAGCCTGGGTATTCGCAACGGCATGATGGAGTACGCCGACGAGATCGCCGAAAAACTGCGTGCTGCGGCGCGCTCACGACCTCGCCAGGCGCGGCATAAAAATGCCCCACCACCTGTGGCCTTAAAGGCCCCGTTAGTCACCAGCGAGAAGCTGATTATTATTGGTGCATCGACCGGTGGCACCGAAGCGATTCGATCAGTGCTTGAACCCTTGCCAGCTAACGCCCCCGCTATTTTGATTACTCAGCATATGCCTGGCGGCTTTACCCGATCATTTGCCGAGCGCTTAGACCGGCTGTGCCGGATTACCGTAAAAGAGGCAACCGATGGCGAGCGGGTTTTACCAGGGCACGCCTACATTGCCCCAGGCGACCAGCACCTTAAATTGGCGCGCAGCGGCGCTAACTACGTGGTGCGGTTAGACAACGGCCCACCGGTAAACCGCCATCGGCCATCGGTCGATGTGCTGTTTCATTCGGCGGCACAGCACGCTGGCAAAAATTCCATTGGGGTGATTCTAACCGGCATGGGCAAAGACGGCGCGGCGGGGCTGCTTGAGATGCGCCAAGCAGGCGCGCCGACCATTGCCCAGAATGAGCAAACCTGCGTGGTTTTCGGTATGCCCCGTGAAGCCATTGCGGTGGGTGGCGCGGTGGAAGTGGTGGCGTTAGACGACATTCCCACGCGCATGATGGCGCTAATCGCAGCCTCAGGCCGTGCGCAGCGGGTATAACGACAACAAAAGTCAGCTGTTTGACAGGGATAAAAGGAAATCGTATGACCCAAATGTTACGTAATTTAAGTGTCAATACTGCGGTCATTGCCGCGTTGCTCTTTTTTGTATTGGCGATGGTCGCCAATGTGGCGATGAGTTTTTTAGCCGAGCAAGCGACCAATCGTACGCTGTCGACACTTGAACGCATAAATGTAGAGCAGCTGAACGAGATTAACCGTGCTGACGCGCTATGGAGCGGTGCGCTGGTCGACCTGGAAATCGCCGCCAACGAATTTATGTTGGGGCGTAGCCGCCAAGCGACGGCTCGCATTGAATCCGCCCGGGATCAGGTCAATCGTGCAGAAGAGCGCTTTAATAACTTCGCAGCGGTGCCGCGCACTGAGGCAGGTGCTCAACAGGGTGCGGAAATCGATACAGCTTTTATCGCGGTTATTGATCTAACTCGCCAGCAGGCCGACGCGCTAGATCAGATGGATACCACCGGGTTTAACGCGTTGCGTCAGCAGATGGCGCCTATTGCCGCCGAACAGGAGGCAGCACTCACCGAATTTATGCGCTATGCCTCAGGGCGGGGTGATGCTCTCCAGCAAGATTTGGACGAGATTAATGCTTTCTACAGTATTGTTGAGTGGGCCATCCTGGCGTTCACTCTATTACTGGTTCTGCTGATTTACCTGGGTTTGCGCAGTGTTGTGGTACGTCCATTAAATCAAGCAGTAAGCACCCTCAACACCATTGCCGATGCAGATCTCACCACGCCGATTCCGCCTGGCAGTAAAAATGAAACTGGTCAGCTTTATACCGCTCTGCAGCGGATGCAGGGCAACCTCAATGACATCGTGGTGCGCGTACGCGAAGGCAGTAACGAAATTCACCACGGCACCCGTGAAATCGCCAGCGGCAACGCTGATCTCTCCTCGCGCACTGAACAGCAGGCCGCGTCGATTCAAGAAACTGCCGCCAGCATGGAAGAGATGACCGCGACGGTAAAACAGAACGCCGACAACGCCCGTCAGGCCAGCACATTAGCGGCAGACGCCTCCACCACCGCTGAGCGCGGTGGTGACGTGGTCGCTCAGGTCGTGCAGACCATGCACGGCATCTCTACCAGCTCGAAAAAAGTCGCCGATATCACCAGCGTTATAGATTCGATTGCTTTTCAAACCAATATTTTGGCTCTCAATGCGTCGGTAGAAGCGGCGCGTGCCGGTGAGCAAGGTCGTGGTTTTGCGGTCGTGGCGGGGGAAGTGCGTAATTTGGCCAGCCGCAGTGCCGATGCGGCCAAAGAGATTAAAACCCTGATTGATGCCTCGGTAACGCAGATTCAGCAGGGTTCCACCCTGGTCGAACAGGCCGGTACCACGATGTCTGATGTCGTCACCGCGGTACGCCGGGTCACCGATATCATGGATGAAATTTCTGCCGCTTCCCAAGAGCAGAGCGACGGCATTGAACAGGTCAGCCAAGCCGTTGGCCAGATGGATCAAGTCACTCAACAAAACGCTGCGCTGGTGCAAGAAGCGTCTGCTGCTGCGGCTTCGTTGGAAGAGCAGGCCAATCGCTTAGAGCAGGCCGTTGCAGTCTTCAAACTGTTGGGTATGCAGGCGGCGGCGCATCAATCGCTACCGTCAGCGACTTCGACCTCTCAGACAATGCCTGCCGCCAGAGCCGACCAGCCAGCCCGTCGGCCTGCCGCGCAGCGCAGTGACCACGAAGAGTGGGAAGAATTTTAAGGAAGCGTTTTAACCCCTGACTGTACTTACCAGTCACCCCATGTGCCATGTATTGACGAGAGGATGACCGATGGCAGATAAGAATATGAGTTTCCTGGTTGTAGATGACTTTCCTACCATGCGTCGGATCGTGCGTAGCCTGCTTAAGGAACTGGGCTTCACCAATGTGGATGAAGCAGAAGATGGTCAAGACGCGCTCAATAAGCTGCGTGCAGGCAACTTTGAATTCGTCGTTTCCGATTGGAATATGCCGAATTTGGATGGTTTAGAGATGCTTAAGGAGATCCGCCAGGATGAGGCCTTGAAGGGACTTCCTGTGTTGATGGTGACCGCTGAAGCAAAAAAAGAAAATATCATTGCGGCCGCTCAGGCGGGCGCTAACGGCTATGTCGTCAAGCCGTTCACTGCCGCTACCCTTGAAGAGAAGCTCAATAAAATCTTCGACAAAATGGGTAAATAAAGCGGCTAGGCCTGCGTGCCTGGTTAACGAGGAGACCACATAATGAGTCAGAATGAGCAGCCCGGTTCTGCCCAGCTGTCTGAAGACGCCGCTGAAGACCTAATTCACCGCATTGGCAAATTAACGCGCATGCTGCGCGAAAATATGCGTGAGCTGGGGCTGGATAAAGAGATTGAGAAAGCGGCAGAAGCCATTCCGGATGCGCGTGACCGCTTGCACTATGTCGCTACCATGACAGAACAGGCAGCAGACCGCTCGCTCAATGCCATTGATCGTGCGCAGCCGCTCCAGGATCAGTTGTCGGACCGTGCCAGCGCCTTGGATAAACGCTGGGCCGAGTGGTTTGAAGCCCCCAAAGAGCTGGATGAGGCCAAAGCGTTGGTCATTGAGACACGGACTTATCTTAGTGACGTGCCCGATATGGCCTCAGCGACCAACAAAGAGTTGATGGAAATTATGATGGCCCAGGACTTCCAAGACCTGACCGGCCAGGTGATTAAGAAGATGATGGACGTGATCCAAGAGATCGAACATCAGCTGGTACAGGTGCTGATCGAAAACGCGCCGGGCGCCCATGCACGAGAAACGATGCAGCGCAAGGTCGAGGATCAGTGGAAAAGCGACAATGCACGGCGTAACGAAGAGCTTTTGAATGGGCCGCAAGTAAGGGACAATGCACCTGATATCGTCACTGGGCAGGATCAAGTTGACGACTTATTGGATGAGCTAGGCTTTTAAAGCGCGCTATTAAACGCCCTACGGGCATGCAAGTACGCCATTCAGCCGTCCCTATGGACGGCTGAATACGTGATAAGCTTCGCCTTACCTGGCCGGATGACCGCATGGCAGATAATGATAGCGACCAGGAAAAGACCGAAGAGGCCACCCCTCGGCGGCAAGAAAAAGCCCGCGAAGAGGGTCAAGTTGCCCGTTCCCGCGAGTTAAACACTTTCTTACTTCTGTTGGGTGGCGTGATTGGTCTCTATAGCATGGGCGGTATGCTCTATGACCAGTTAGGTGCAGTGATGGAGCAGGCCTTCCTGTTTGAACGTCGCCAAGCAATGGAAAGCACGCCGATGCTGGTCAATGCGCTGGATCTTGGACAGCGCACGCTATTCGCCATGATACCGCTGTTTTTGTTGTTAGTGATTATCGCGTTAGTGGCCCCAGGCCTGATGGGAGGCTGGCTGATATCGGGGAAATCGATGCAGCCCAAGTTTTCCAAACTAAACCCAATTAAGGGCGTAAAACGCATATTGTCAACCCAGGCGCTGATTGAGTTGGCTAAAGCTATCGCTAAGTCGGTTCTGGTAGGGGGCGTCGCCGCAACGTTTTTGTATTACAACATCGGCAAATTTATGGCGCTAATGGATCAACCTATCCAGCAAGCGCTTACCAACGCTCTAAGCATGGCGGCTCAGGCGGCTGGGCTGATGGTGCTGGTGTTAATCGTGGTCATTTTGATCGATGTCCCGTTCCAGCTTTGGGACAATGCCAAGAAGCTGCGCATGAGCCAGGAAGAGGTTAAGCGCGAGCACAAAGAGTCGGAAGGTGACCCGCACGTAAAAGCACGCATTCGCCAGCAACAGCAGGCTATGGCGCGCGGGCGGATGATGAGCAAAGTACCCCAGGCGGACGTGATCATTACCAATCCTACTCACTATGCGATCGCACTGGTTTACCAGGAAGGCAGCATGGGCGCGCCACGGCTGGTGGCAAAAGGTGCCGATGCGGTAGCTGCGCGCATTCGTGAAATTGGTGAAGAGGCTGGTGTACCACGGCTGCAGGCAGCGCCATTGGCGCGCGCCTTGTATCATCACGTAGACCTAGATGCGGAGGTGCCCGCTGACTTATATACCGCGGTGGCCGAAGTCATGGCCTGGGCCTACCGTCTTAAGCAAGTCGCTCAACAAGGGGGCGAGGTGCCCCCAACTCCTGATAACCTGCCGGTTCCCCCGGAAATGGAAAACCCCGGGCGTAGCGCCGGTGGTAATGAGGCGCAACCATGAAAGGCTTGAGTCAGCTAATAGGTAAGCGCGATTGGATGGGCGATGTGCGCATGAAGCTGCTGGTCGGGCCGCTGCTCATCCTGATGATTTTGGGCATGATGATTGTGCCCTTGCCCCCTTTCGCGCTCGATTTACTTTTCACCTTCAATATTGCGCTGGCCATTATGGTGTTGATGGTCAGCATGTTTACGCAGAAGCCGCTGGATTTTGCGGCGTTTCCCGCTGTGTTGCTATTCACGACGTTGCTGCGCCTATCGCTTAACGTCGCTTCCACGCGCGTCGTACTAATGGAAGGCCACCAAGGTGGTGCGTCCGCCGGTAAGGTAATAGAAGCGTTTGGGGCGTTCTTGGTTGGCGGTAATTTCGCTGTTGGCCTGGTGGTCTTCCTGATCCTGGTCATCATCAACTTTATGGTCATTACCAAAGGTGCTGGCCGTATTGCCGAAGTCGGTGCGCGCTTTACGCTGGATGCGATGCCCGGCAAGCAGATGGCTATCGATGCCGACCTTAACGCTGGCTTAATCGGTGAAGATGACGCCAAAAAGCGTCGCGCTGAAGTCGCTCAAGAGGCTGACTTTTTTGGTTCGATGGACGGCGCAAGTAAGTTTGTCCGTGGTGATGCCATCGCCGGCCTGGTGATCATGGTGGTCAATATCATCGGCGGGCTGCTGATTGGTATGCTGCAGCATGATATGAGCTTTGGCGCTGCTGGCCAGACTTACATGCTGCTGGCGATTGGTGATGGTCTAGTGGCACAAATCCCCGCCCTGGTGATCTCGACCGCAGCGGGTGTCACGGTATCTCGGGTAAGTACCGACACGAATGAAGACATTGGCCAGCAAATGCTCAGCCAACTATTCGTGAATCCCCAGGTACTGATTCTGGCCGCCGTTGTAATGGGGCTGCTGGGCATGGTGCCCGGCATGCCCAATTTTGTATTTCTATTCTTTACGGCGCTGCTAGCGGGTTTGGCGTGGTTTATTACGCGCCAAAAAGAACAGGCGCTGGTTAAAAACGAGATTGCCACGGAGCCGGTGCCTGTCCAAGAGACCCCCGAAGCGAGTTGGGAAGATGTGCAGCTGGTCGATACTCTTGGGCTCGAAGTGGGGCATCGCTTAATACCGCTGGTCGATTCGCGTCAAAAAGGCGAGCTGCTTGGGCGGATTAAGAGCGTGCGTAAAAAGTTTGCTCAAGAAGTCGGCTTTCTACCGCCAGTCGTGCATATTCGCGACAACCTGGAGCTGCCGCCCAACGCCTATGTGCTTTCCATGAAAGGCGCCGAAATTGGCCGTGCCGAGGCGCAGCCGGGTAAATGGTTGGCGATCAATCCTGGGCAGGTGTCTGGTGAGTTGCAGGGCACTCCCACCCAAGACCCGGCCTTTGGTTTGCCCGCTGTCTGGATCGACAGCAATCAGCGTGAACATGCTCAGGTCTACGGCTACACCGTGGTGGATGCCAGCACGGTGATCGCGACTCACTTGAACCATCTACTGCACCGTCATTCGCCTGAGATGCTGGGCCGTCAGGAGGTGCAGAAGCTACTGGATAAAATGGGCGAGGATCAAAAGGCGCTGGTCGAAGAGGTCATTCCTAAAGCCATTTCATTGACGGTACTACAGCGCATTTTGCAAAATCTGCTTGATGAAGATGTCTCGATTCGCGACATGCGGACGATACTCGATACGTTGGCAGAGTATGCCGCGCAGCAAAAAGATCCTAACGAGCTGACGGCACTGGTACGCGTCTCCCTCGGGCGTGCAATTGTCCAACAGTGGTTTGCCGGGCAGGAGACGCTTAATGTCCTGGGGCTGGATGCCCAGTTGGAACAGGTACTGGTGCAGGCCATGAACGGGAACGGTGCGATGGAGCCCGGATTGGCAGAGACCCTAATGACCCAGGCGCAACAGGCCTTGGAGCGGCATGAAAGTTCAGGCGAGCCGCCGGTGCTGGTGGTGCAGCACTCGTTGCGAGCAGTGCTATCGCGCTTTTTACGCCGTCGCTTGCGCCATATGTCGGTGCTGTCCCAGGCTGAGATCCCCGATGACCGCACATTAAGAGTGACCACGCTGGTAGGCGGGCGTTGATAATCGCATGCCGTGGTAGGCTAACGTCATTCATTTCCAGTACAGGCAAAGGGTAAGTCATGAGCGTTAGACGTTTCGTGGGAGCCAACAGTCGTGATGTGATGCGCCAAGTGCGCGAGGCGCTCGGCGAAGATGCCCTGATAGTTGCTAACCGGCGTACCGAAGGGGGCGTTGAAATATTGGCGATGGCAGATGAAGCCATTGACCACTTCGAGCCCTCGCCCGAATCTACTCCTCCCGAACTGACTGCTCCCCAAACACCGGTAGCTCCAGCCCAGCCAGTGCAAGACCCCATGCAGGCAGTGAGTGAACGCTTGCTACAGGAAATGCAGGATATGCGTGCACTGCTGGCAAACAGCCAGCCAACCACTGCCGCCACCCCCCCCCAGGCAGCGCCAACGGGGACGGTCGCGCGGCTGCGCCAACTACTTTGGAATGTCGGCTTTGGCAGTGAGCTCGCCGATGAGCTGCTGGCGGGGTTACCTGAACCGTTAGCGGCGTTAAGTGGTGATAGCGACGCGCCGTTGCAGTGGCTGCGTCAACAGTTAATGGCACGGCTCTGTGTATTGAGTGATGAAGCAAGCTTTTTCGATCAAACCGGTATTGTCGCCTTAGTAGGGCCGACGGGGGTGGGGAAAACCACCACCACGGCGAAGCTAGCCGCCCGTTTTGTGATGCGGCATGGTACCCGCCCGGTGGCGCTGGTGACGACGGACAGTTTCCGGATCGGAGCCCATGAGCAGCTACGCATCTATGCGCGTTTGCTGGACACGCCCATGTACGCACTGGATGCCGAGCAACCGATTGATGATTTGCTGGGCCGCTTGCAGGGCAAACAGTGGGTGATTATCGATACCGTCGGCATGAGCCAGCGTGACCAGCGGGTGATTGAGCAGATTGCCCACCTGCAAGGGGGGCGCTCGCGCGTGCGTCTGGTGCTGTTGCTCAATGCCGCCAGCCAGCCGGAAACCCTCGAAGAGGTCGTGCTGCGTTATCGCCAGGCTGCCCGTGCTGCGGGGGCAGAGCTAGACGACTGTATTATTACTAAACAGGATGAAGCAGGGCGCCTAGCGCCGGTGCTCGACATTGTCATGCGCCACGGGATGCGCGTGCTGTTTGGTTCAAATGGTCAGCAGGTGCCTGAAGATATGGCCATTGCTTCCCCTGAAGCACTCGTGGATCAAGCGCTAAGCACGGCAACACCGCAGCGCGAGCAGACACAAAATGCTGATGCCCCAATGGGAATGCCGCGCTGGTCGCGGGATGTGCTCGGGCAAGGGCGCCGCTTGTCGTCGCTACTGGCGCGGCTGCGCCAACGCGTGACGGGATTTACGGAATTAGAAGCGATCTGGGATTTAGCGTCACTCCCAAGCCGACTGCAGGAAGAGCGTTTGGACGCATTGCTCGTCCACTATCCCGCCGTGAATACGACGTTGGGTATGGCGTGGTCAGCTCGGCGGAATGAGCGCGGCTGCGACTGGGCAATGCCCGATATTGGCCTGGACACAGAGGGCGCTTGGCTGGCGCTACCCTGGTTACAGCATCGCCATGCTGCTGGGTGGCAGCCGCGCTTAGCCGCGCTGACGGAATCAAGCGGCGTCGCGGTGCATTTATTGCCGCGCTTACCCGAGCCCGATGCGTTGGCGTGGCTGGAAGCCGAGCATTTGACCTGGGTCAGCCAAGTATCCCCTAGTCATCGGGTACGCTTTCACCACGAGCGCCAGTCCATTCGACAGCTGTTTAATGACAGCGTGCTGACGCACCAAGTGGGCGTTCGTTTTCGTGGTCAATCCGTGCAGCTGTGGACCGCCTACGCCGAAGTAGAGGATGCGACGGGTTATGCCCTGCTTGCTTGGTACGGTGAAGTGCGTGATCCGGAAAGCGCCAAAGTGGTAGCGCGCCGCTACTGGCTTACCCCTGCTCGGCTGGGAGCCGAGGTGCTCTCGCTACTGTTAACACAACTTCAAAGCGATGGCTTAGCGGCATTAACACGCCGCGCTTGGCAGCAGTTAAAAGAGGCCGACAGCGGCGATGTTAATGCCGAAGTGCGCCTACTCATGGCCAGCGGCGTGGCATCCGTCGCCGGGCATCTTGATGTTGCCGATGATGAAGAGGCGCAGACGCTGCGCGGCGACCTGCTCAATTTATTAGGCACGAGCCGTCGGCGTCGCGATACTGGCATGCTTGATGCGCTGGTTTACGCGTTTATGGCCCGCGATGCGATTCGCCAAATGGGCAGTGTGAGCCGAGAGGGTGTGACGTGAGCGATCAAGATCAAGCCTCAGGGCTGCGTAAGTGGGCAAACCTGCAGCGCCAGCAGCAGGCTGAAGGGGCGGCGGTTGATGTCGCGGCGGCCGAGCATGTGCCAGAACCAGAACAGAGCCCATCGTTATTAACGCCTACGGCTGCAGCAGCAGAAGCGCCTGAGGCGACAGCGCCACCCAGACCCAAAATTCCGCTTATAGTGGTTGGGCTGCCCGGTAGCGGTGCCTCTCAGGTAAACAAAGTCAAAGCACGTCTGGGGCAGTGGTCCACGTTAGGTCGAAGCTGGGCCGGTGACCCTGAAGACTGGGATGTGCGTGTCGTGGCGGCAGACACGGCTGACCTTGCTCAGTTACATGCTCAATACAGCCGTTGGGCACTATGGATCAATAGCGATGCCGATGCCTTTGCTGCCATGTACAGCACCTTGCGCCAACTACAGGAACGCGGTGGGCCGCGTCGTTTGCTAGCGCTTCATGAACCGCATTTGCCGCGCCAAGGATTGCTCGACAACTTGCGTGGTGCCGCCGAATACTACTTAAATATGGAACTACTGGTACTTGCACGATGAGCATACTCCGCCAAGGTGACCAAGCATGCTAAGCTGGCCGGTAAGAGGGGCACTGCCGCTGATTGCGCTACTGCTGACAGGACTAACGACGAGTGCCCAGGCCGCTACCGGCAGTTGGAGCACCCAACTCCCTGGGCTGATGGTGGCGATGAGTGATCGGGCAAGCGCTAGTCAAAACGCTTCTCCGCCCGCCGCGGCGAATCTTCGAACAAAGCAGCTTGAGCGTATTCAGTGGCAGTTCAGCCATCCTCCCGGTGCGCTGTTAAACGCTTGGTTGTGCCATCCTGAGCAGTGCGTTGCGTTAACCGGCATGCGCGGGTCCACGACCGCATTGGCAGGGCGAATGGCAGGTGCGCCATTGCATTTTCGTTTCGCCTTACGCCCAGGCCAACGGCCGGTTCGAGTGCAGGGGCTGCAAATGATTGTGAACTATCAGTGAAGGCTGTATAGCCGCGAGGCGAAAGGATGTACACAGCACAAGGTAGGATCAAACAGAGTGAGCTGTTGACGCAATATATGCCACTGGTACGACGTCAGGCCTTGACGCTTCAGGTCCGCTTACCAGCCAGCATTGAGCTCGATGACCTTATTCAAGCAGGGATGGTAGGGCTGCTGGAAGCGCTCGGTCGCTTTGATGCTACCCAAGGTGCGACCTTTGCGACGTTTGCCAGCCAACGAATTCGCGGTGCGATGATGGATGAATTACGCACCCGCGATTGGCTGCCCCGCAGTGTACGTCGTTCAGCGCGAGCAGTAGACAATGCCGTTCGCCAGTTAGAACAACAGCTGGGGCGAGCACCGGAAGAGAACGAAATTGCCCACCATCTTGAAATGCCGTTGAGTGAATATCAGCAGCTCCTCAATGACACCAACAGTGGCCAACTGCTGCCGTTTGAAGAGTTGGTGGCCGATGGCGGCGAGCCGGTCAGTAATGAACTGAACAACTCACCGTTCGAGCAGCTGCTTGATGGCCAGCAGCGGCAAACGCTGATTGATGCGATTGACGCACTGCCAGAGCGTGAAAAATTGCTCATGGCACTGTATTACCAGGAAGAACTCAACCTCAAGGAAGTAGGGGCTGTGTTGGGCGTAACGGAATCGCGCGTTTCTCAATTACACAGCCAGGCCGTCAGCCGTTTACGTGCGCGTTTACACGACTCGGCATAACACCTCTTTTTTACTCACTTGTGACCGGCAAGGAGCCGTGGATGAATCCTTCGACGCTGATAGGCATATTTGCCAGCATATTGCTGCTGGTCAGTGTACTGTTTTTGACCGCAGAGTCCCCTTCCAGCTTTATCAATTTGCCGGGTCTGGCCATTGTGGTGACCGGTACGTTGGCGGCTACCTTTATCAGCTATCCGCTGAGAGAAGTCCTCCGTGTGGTGCGGTTGGTGGGGCTAGTATTCCGGCGCGAAAACACCTATATGCGTGACGATATCCGGGAACTGGTCGATATGTCACGGCTATGGTTTAAAGGCGACGTGCGGGCGGTTGAGCGCGAGCTAGAGCATACCCGCAATCCGTTTTTACGCACTGGCATTCAACTGGTGATCGCCAACACCAAAGAGGATGAAATTTTTGACATGCTGCGCTGGCGTATTGCCCGCCTGAAAGCGCGTGAACATGCCGAAGCACAAATATTTCGCACCATGGCTACCTATGCGCCTGCGTTTGGCATGATCGGCACACTGGTGGGACTGGTGAACATGTTGGAAGTCATGGATGCTGGCGACCTGCAGGTCATTGGCCCACGCATGGCGGTGGCACTGCTGACCACCTTCTACGGTATTTTACTCGCTAACTTGGTGTTTAAGCCGATTGCAGTGAAATTAGAGCGCCGGACCGAAGAACGCTTAATTACCATGAACATGGTGTTGGAAGGCATCTCACTGATCACTAAACGCCGTCTGCCCTCGTTCATTGAAGAGACCCTTAACTCGTTTGTGGCTAATTACCACGATGAAATTCGTGATAACAGCGTCAAACCAAGACCAGACTCCTCGGTTAGTTCGGCGGCGAAGGGATAGCAATCATGTTAGACCGTGATACCCGTCACGCCCTGGAAATACCGGTCTCGCCTGGGGAGGGCGAAGAGGGGTGGCTAACCAGCTATCTTGATGTGCTGACGCTGCTCATCACACTCTTTGTACTCCTGCTTTCACTCACGCCGCCCGGGGGTGGTGAAGCGGCGGATACGGCTTTCATGCGCTCAGCTAGCGCTGTATCATCGTTGCCGCTAGCGTCACTTGCCACGGGTATACAGCCCAGCCACCAAGGGTTGCAGCCGCAGTTTTCCGGGCTCAATATTCCTGGTGTGAGCGTGTCGCAAGGGCGTGAAGGGGTCACACTGCGGATTGATAACAGCCTATTGTTTGCCAGTGGCCAAGCAGTGTTAACACCCCAGGGGCGTGGCGTGGTGGAAAGCCTTATCGATGTATTAGCCAGTTTTGACGGCCAGATTTCGGTGGAAGGCCATACCGATAGCGTACCCATTTCGACAGCGCGCTTTCCCTCTAATTGGGAGCTTTCATCCGCGCGAGCTATTGCCGTCGTGCGTCATTTAGAGCGCCAAGGGTTCAATATTTCTCATATGCGGGCCGTCGGCTATGCTGATACCCAACCCATGGAACCAAACGCAACCGCGGATGGCCGAGCTGCCAACCGGCGCGTAGAGCTGTTGTTGAGGCAACCGCTCGAAGGGTGAATAGATTGTCGAGGCCACTTGTGTGTCCAAGAAACAGTACCACCCACTATTGCAGTCGTTTGGTGTCCTGCTGGTATTAGATGCCGATAGCCGATGCATCCAAGCCGCTAGCACTAATTTAACCCGCTTGATCGGTGTTGAGCGCCCTGAAAATGGGCCGCTCAGCCTTGCCTGTGTGCTCGGCAAGCGCCTGAGTCAGCGCGTGCGCCGCGAGCTTCGGGGGCACCAGCGGCTCCCAAGCCCCCTCACGTTTATGCGTTCTAAGCACAGCAATGTACGTTTTCAGCTGCATGCGTACCGAGTGGATGAGCAGGTCATTGTTGAGATCGAGCCACTCAAAGCCCTGGGTAAGCGCCGTCTACTGGGTACGGTGAATGAGCGGCTGATGCACTTGGCTGAAGCGACCCATCAGGAGGAGCTGCTTGATTACCTGGTGAAGGCGATCCAGCAACTGACAGGCCATGACCGCGTTACCGTGTGTCATTTCGATAGTGATTGGCATGGTTTGATGGTCGCGGAAGCCCCGGGCAAAGCGTTGCCCTCGCTGCTAGGTCAACGCTTTCCTGCGAGTGACTTTCCCGCCGCCTTGCGGCAGAGCTACGAAAAATATCCCGTGCGGCTAATTGAAGATGTTAAGGCACCCCCCGAAACGCTGGCGCCCCCCTGCCCAACGGCCAACCTAAGCGGCAGCTTTTTACGCGCCCCGGCCCCAGAAAGACAGCGCTATTTAAAGCGCATGGAAGTGCGCGGCTCGCTCAGCCTGGCGATGCAGGGCGACACGGGCCTGTGGGGGTTAGTGTTTTGCCATTCAGCCACCCCGCATTCGGTGGAGCCGCCCGTGCGTGATGCTGTGCGCACCTTGGTGCAAATGGCGACGCAACGCATGCTGTTACTGCGGGCGCGTCAAGAAGCACGCTACCTGCAGCGCGTTCAGGACAGTCTGGTGCTGAGTGCCGGAGCACGCAGCGAGCCGAAAAATCCCCAGCAGCTACTTCATGAACAGGCGGCTACCTGGATGAAGCTGTTTCGTGCCCATGGTGTGGTGCTCTGGTTGAATGGCGGTGCTTATCAAGCGGGCGTCACGCCTGCCCCTGAAGCTATCAGCCAGTTTGTACTGCGTCTAGAAAGAGCCCACGTACATAGCGGGCCGTGGCACACACGTGAGCTTGCCAAAGAGCCATTAACTTGTTCATTAGCGATGCCAGAACAGTGCGGTGCCTTAGCCGTACCGTTGCTAATGAACTCGACCCAGCGTGCGTGGTTGCTCTTTTTTCGTCCTGAGCAGGTAGAAACGTTGTATTGGGCGATGCAACCCGCCACTGACCAACAACCGGCGGCGATAGCGATCCCCTCGGTGGCTTGGTATGAAGAAGTGGTGGGCAAGAGCGAAGCGTGGCAATGGGTAGAGCGGTTAGCAGCGGTAGATTTGGGGGAAGACCTGACGCTGGCCATTTCAGCCTATGAAATTAGCTCTCTGAATATGCACTTAGAGCGTGAGCGCAAAGCCCTGGCGGAGGCCAATCAACGGCTTGAGCAATTAGCCCATTTTGATCCCTTAACCAACGTATGGAACCGCTACCGCATTGAAGAGGCGATCAATGCCGAGCTGGTGGCCGCCAAACGCTATGCGGCCGCCTTTTCTCTGTTGCTGTTTGATGTAGATAATTTCAAGCAGATCAATGACACCCACGGACATAGCGTGGGTGACGATGTATTAGTGGCCTTGGCACGCTTGGTAGAAAGCTCATTGCGTGGCTGCGACCACTTGGGGCGCTGGGGCGGTGAAGAGTTTATTGTGCTAGCGACTCACTCAGACATTAATGCCGCCCTTGGCTTGGCCGAGCGGCTGCGCATGCTGGTGGCTGAGCTGCGTATTGAGGGGCTTGATCAAACGGTGACGGTGAGTATTGGTGTGGCCGTTTGGCAGGCAGGCGACAGCTGCAAAACCATTATCTCGCGGGCAGACGATGCCATGTACCGCGCTAAACATGGCGGGCGTAACCGCGTTGAAATGGCGCTTGACCACCTATCACCTATTCATTAAGACACTGTTTTCTCATGAAGGCGCTGTTTTCATCACTCCTGAACTTCGGCGCCTTCACATTCAGCCAGCATCCGGGGAATCGCCGCGTCGGCCCCTTGCAGGCTAAAGGTCATATACCAAGGCTCGCGCTCTTCCTGGTCAAAGCCCAGGAACAACTGTTCGCCTGCACGCATATCAGCCATCAGCGCTGGCATGTCACTCAGGTAAAAGTGGGCATAAAAACCGTCATCGCCGCGCTCGGTGATGAATTCCGCCATGGTATCAATCACGGGCTGTTCATCAATGCGAAGCCGGGCGGGTACTAAGTTCACCGCACGGCTTTCACCTTGCTGATGCTCAAGCGTGACGCGCATCTCCAGCCAGGGTAAATCACAAACGCCTGCGGTGGTGTTCAGGCTTAGGGTGGCATCAGAATAGCTATGAGTTTCTACCGCCCGGTAGTGTCGCTCACCTCCCAATGACAGTGTCATCGACTGCCAATGATCGTGGGTGGCTACGCCTTCAGTATTAAACGTGGCTGCGGTAGACATGGTCGCTGTGACTAACAGAGAGGCCGCTATTGCTATCGGTAGTAACATTGTTATTAACCCAAATCCTTAGTCTATCGAGTGGTCGAAGCTGGCAAAAGAGTAACGCGCTGATTTTTCTATATATGGTAGAAAATAGTTAAAAAAGTGCCTCATATGGTGGAAAGTCAAGTCTATACTTCACTCCGATGCCACGTATAATCGCCGCATTTGAGCACTATATTCACCCCCGTTGTGAAGGAGTTTTGCGACATGAGCACCGCTGCTAAGGCTATCAAGACCTCTAATGACGTCCCGATGCAGGCCCCCTCGCGGGAGATCTGGGATGCCAAGTATCGCCTCAAGGATCGTCATAGCCAGCCTGTCGACCAAGACGTCGGTGCTACGTTTGAGCGTGTTGCCCGCGCCCTTGCAGCGGTGGAAGGCGACAAGGCCGAAGAGTGGCTGCCGAAATTCCGCTGGGCGCTGGAACAGGGCGCTATTCCTGCTGGTCGCATTCTCTCTAACGCGGGTGCAGAGGCTTATAAGCCAGCGGTAAGCCTGATCAACTGCACCGTCTCACGCACTATTCGCGACTCCATGCGCGATATTCTCGACTCCGTTGTCGATGCGGGCATGACGCTGAAATCCGGTGCTGGAATTGGTTACGACTTCTCGACACTACGCTATAAAGGTGCGTTTGTGTTTGGTGCTGGCGCGGGCACCAATGGCCCGCTGGCGTTTATGGATATCTACGACAAGATGTGTTTCACCGTGGCTTCTGCCGGTGGCCGCCGTGGTGCCCAGATGGGCACCTTCGATGTAGGCCACCCGGACGTGCGCGAATTTATCCAGGCGAAGCGCGAAGCTGGGCGCTTGCGTCAGTTTAATCTGTCGTTGCTAATCACCGATGAGTTTATGGAAGCGGTCAAAAACAATACTGATTGGCCGCTCGCTTTCCCGCTGCACCCTGGTGAGAAAGACGACGTTAAAGCGGAAGACCTGCTCTATCGCGACTGGCCGGTAGTGGAAGAGGGCTACACGGTGGATGCCGAAGGCCGCGTGGCCTGCCGTATTGTGGAAGTGATCAAAGCGCGCGAACTATGGGACACCATCATGTCCTCCACCTATGACTACGCCGAGCCAGGTTTCATCCTGATCGACCAAGTCAACCGCATGAACAATAACTGGTTCTGTGAGGATATCCGCGCCACTAACCCGTGTGGCGAGCAGCCGCTGCCGCCGGAAGGTGCCTGCCTGCTGGGCTCTGTCAACTTGACCAAGTTTGTTATCGATCCCTTCGGCGCCGAACCGCGCTTTGACTGGGAGCGCTATCGCAAAGTGGTGGCGATCTTCACTCGTATGCTCGACAACGTGGTGGAAATTGCTGGCTTACCGCTGCCCCAGCAGCAGCGTGAAATTGAGGCCAAGCGCCGCCACGGCATGGGCTTTTTGGGCCTGGGGTCGACGCTCACTATGCTCAAAATTCCTTATGGCTCGAAGCAGTCACTGGTGTTCACCGATGAAGTGAGCCGCCACTTGGCGATTGAGGGCTGGAAGCAGGCGCTGGAACTCTCTAAAGAGAAAGGCATGGCGCCGGTGCTGGAGCAGGAGCACACCATTACCCCTAAAATGCTGCGCGAGCGCCCGCAACTGGCTAAAGATGGCTACGAAGTGGGCGATCAAGTGCCGGGGCGTATTCTGCATGCCCGTTACAGCCAGTATATGGCCCAAGTGGCCGAGCTTGAACCCGAACTGGTCGCACAGCTGGCCGAGTATGGCGCACGCTTTACTCACCACAGCTCGATCGCGCCGACCGGCACGATCAGCCTGTCGATGGGTAACAACGCCTCCAACGGAATCGAACCCTCTTTCTCGCACCGCTACTTCCGCAACATTATCCAGTCGGGCAAGAAGACCAAAGAGCAGGTAGAAGTCGTCTCTTTCGAGCTCGCCGCCTACCGTCACTTTATTGCCGCTGATGCGGTGGATAGCGACCTGCCTGACTACTTCGTTACCGCCGATGCGATCTCACCCGAGCAGCACGTCGCCGTTCAGGCCGCCGCCCAGCACTGGGTGGATTCAGCGATCTCGAAAACGGTCAATGTGCCCACCGAGTTCCCGTTTGAACAGTTCCAGAACCTCTATTTGCAGGCCTATGAAAGCCGCTTAAAAGGCTGCACGACTTTCCGCTTTAACCCCGAAGCCTTCCAGGGCGTGCTGGTGCGTGAGGATGATCTTAAAAACACCACCTACGTGTTTGAGCTGGAAAATGGCGAAACCCTCGAACTGACCGGGGATGAAAAGGTGGTTTATGACGGCGAAGAACATAACGCTGCCAACCTGTTTGATGGCTTAAAAGAAGGCACCTACGGCAAATGGTAACGCGCTGCGTCTGACAAAAATCGCCCGATTACCTTTGCATTGCCTTTGCTGATGGAGAACACCATGGCTGTTGAAATTACCTCAAAAATTGTTGGTTACCGTATCAAGCAGCAGGAGCAGGCCGCGCCCGTTCCTGCGCTACAAGATGAAAGCCCGCTGACGGTGCGGATTCCGTCACGCCCGGAAGGCACCTTAGAAGCCGTGTCAGAAAAGATTTCCTACGTGGGGGCGGAAGGGCGTAAGAAAGTTTATCTGCTGGTGTCGTTTATGCCGGTGGAAGGCGTGATTGGTGGTAAGCGTGTGGTGATTGAGCGCCCGGTAGAGTTCTTTTTCCCGTCGGGACAGCTCTCCAGCGAGCACCAGTGGATCACCGCCACCATGCGCAGCCTCTCGCTGGCGGCCCGCGGTGGTTACGTTACCCAGGCAGTGGCGGATCTGCGTAAAGTGGCGTGGGACAAAGGCTTGGTGCGCTGTGGCATGAACCGTTGGAACAAGCCGATGTTCCACGATTCGGAAGTGGCGGCGATTGCCTGGTCGATTCAGCAGATTCTTTATCGTCGTGGTTTTCTGGATCGGGATGGCAACCAAGTGCCGGTTGAGCAGTTGGTCGAGCGCTACGCCCACCGCATGACCCATGGCCATGCGTGGCAGCCGGACGAGGAGACGGCCGACGCACCCGTTGAAACGGGGGCAGTAGAGCCGATCGGTGAAAAGGCTACCGCGGAAAAAAAGCCTGAAGGCAGCGGCCCAGCCACGGTGGGTAACTGCCCTGAGTGCCGCGGTGAGCTGATCATGATGGATGGTTGCCCCACCTGTTACGCAGGCTGCGGCTGGTCCAAGTGCGGTTAAGTTGGCCTTAGGCGTTATTTAAAAAACCGCGTGCTATTTAGTTAGCACGCGGTTTTTTATTTAGGGAAGGCTAACTTATGCAGTATCACCTAACAGGGGGCGGACGTTGTCGGTAAGATAACAGTCATCAAATTGGCCTTCGGCGCATAACGCCGCTAAGTCCGGAATGGTGAGGTGATGACGATCACGGAATACTAACTCGCTTTCACTGAGTGCGGTAAACGTTCGGCTCACGTGAACGGGACTGAGGCCAAGTATATCGGCCAACTGTTCTTGAGAGAGGGGAAGGCGAAACTGATTGCTAATATCGGGATTAGTTTGGCGTAGCCGCAAATACATCTCGTAGAGAAAATGCGCCATTTTCTGGCGGGCACTGCGCCTTGCCAAGGTGACCAGCCGCTCGGTCATCAGCGCCTGTTGGCGACTACCAATAGCAAACATTACTGATGTAAGGGGAAGTGACTGGCGGAAAATATCCAGCATACGTTTATGCGGGAAGTGACAAACCACGCCGTCATCAATCATGCGCACATTCTCGAGGCGCTCGGAGAAAGCAAACTCGCGCAGGCCAATAATGTCACCAGGCAAAAACACTTCCAGAATCTGCCGATCACCATTTTCTAAGTGGCGGTAGGAATAGGCCCAGCCGCTTTTCAGCGTGCAGAACTCATTAGCCGCATCGCCCATTTCCCATAGGATCGTGCCGGATTTTATATTGCTTGGACTCTCTTCAAGCGAGAGAAGTAATTTTTTCTCCTCCTCCGTCAACGAGCAATAGTGACTGAAGTGCTTGATAATACAGCTTTTTTCTTCGTTCATGGCCTATCCCTCTAAGAGAGGTTTACTTAATGTAACTAACTATTATCTGCTCGCCGCACTACACAATAAGGCGGCGTACTGCGTTGTTCAATGCGTAAGGCAGTGGGCTCCTTTAGTCAGGGGCGCGTGCGCGCCCATCTCCGAAAAAAGACCTAAAGGTTAGCGCTTGGTTGCTCGTTTACCGCGCGCTAGCAATGGTGCCAAGAAATGCCCGGTATGCGAGACTTTCTGTTTTGCGAGCTGCTCCGGCGTGCCTTCAGCGATAATCTGCCCGCCACCTGAGCCGCCTTCGGGGCCGAGATCAACAATCCAATCGGCCGTTTTGATCACATCCAGATTGTGCTCAATCACTACGATAGTATTGCCATGATCACGCAGGCGGTGGAGCACCGTCAGCAATTGGCGAATATCTTCAAAATGCAGGCCGGTGGTTGGCTCATCGAGAATATACAGCGTTTTGCCGGTATCGCGCTTGGCTAACTCACGGGCGAGTTTGACCCGCTGCGCTTCGCCACCCGACAGGGTGGTAGCGCTTTGCCCCAGGCGGATATAGGAGAGTCCTACATCGAGCAAGGTTTGCAAGCGACGGGCAATAGCGGGCACCGGGCTAAAGAATTCCAGCGCATCTTCCACGGTCATGGTCAGCACTTCGTGGATCGTTTTGCCTTTGTAGTGAATATCCAGCGTTTCACGGTTATAGCGCTTACCTTTACAGACATCGCAGGGCACATAGATATCGGGCAGAAAGTGCATCTCCACCTTGATCATGCCTTCGCCCTGGCACGCCTCACAGCGACCGCCCTTCACGTTAAAGCTGAAACGGCCTGGCTTGTAGCCCCGCGACCGCGCTTCCTGGGTGCCCGCAAACAGCTCGCGAATCGGCGTGAAAATACCGGTATAGGTGGCCGGGTTGGAGCGCGGTGTACGCCCAATCGGGCTTTGATCAATATCGATCACTTTATCGAGTTGATCGAGCCCTTCGATTTTTTCATAAGGCGCGGCGGTCAGCGTGGTCGCGCGGTTTAGCTCGCGAGCCGCAATCGGCATTAGTGTGCCGTTAATCAATGTCGATTTACCCGAGCCGGAAACGCCGGTAATGGCGATAAACAGCCCCAGCGGCAACGTTAGCGTCACGTCCTGCAGGTTATTGCCGGTGGCGCCGCGTAGCACTAATTGCTTTTCTGGGTTGCCGGGAATGCGGTAAGGCGGTACGGCGATTTCCCGTGTGCCGGAAAGGTACTGGCCGGTCAACGAGTTGGCGTGATCCATTATGTCTTGGGGCGTGCCCTGAGCGACGATTTCACCGCCATGCACGCCTGCACCGGGGCCGATATCCAGCACGTGGTCGGCGGCACGAATAGCATCTTCATCGTGCTCTACCACAATCACGGTATTGCCCAAATCGCGCAGCCGCTCAAGGGTTTTCAACAGCCGGTCGTTATCGCGCTGGTGCAAGCCAATCGACGGCTCATCAAGAATGTACATGACCCCGACTAAGCCTGCGCCTATCTGGCTGGCCAGACGGATACGCTGGGCCTCGCCGCCAGAAAGCGTGTCGGCGCTGCGCTCCAGATTAAGGTAATCCAGCCCCACATTGACCAAAAACTCTAGCCGAGCGTGAATTTCATGAACGATTTTATCGGCAATTTCGCCTTTACGGCCGGGTAGTGTTAGATCGGCAAAGTAGCGCCACGCCTCGCCAATTGGGAAGCGGACGATGTCGGCGATGTTGTGATCATCCACATAAACATGGCGTGACTCTTTGCGCAGTCGCGAGCCATTACAGGTGGCACAAGGCTGCACCGCGATGTATTTGACCAGGTCATCGCGCACCATGTTGGATTCGGTTTCCCGATAGCGGCGCTGCATATTAGGCAGCACGCCCTCAAAGGCATGTTCGCGGGTTACTTTACGGCCGCGGTCGCCCACGTAGACAAACGGAATCTGCTCGTCGCCGCTGCCGTTTAAGATAACCTCCCGCTCGTGGCGGGCAAGCTCTTGCCAGGGCGTTTCCAGCTCAAAGCGATAGTGCTTGGCCAGTGCCTGGAGCTGGGTAAAGTAGTAAATATTGCGCCGATCCCAGCCTTTGATGACGCCTTCGGCAAGCGAAAGCTCTGGGTGGCTGATCAGCTTGTCCGGGTCGAAGTACTGCTGAACGCCCAGCCCATCGCAAGTGGGGCAGGCGCCCGCCGGGTTGTTGAACGAGAACATGCGTGGCTCAAGTTCTGCCAGCGAGTAGCCACATACCGGGCAGGCAAAGCGCGACGAAAAAGCAATATCGTCGCGCTCGCCGTCCATAAAGTGAATCATGGCGGTGCCGTCGGCGAGGTTCAGCGCCGTTTCAAAGGACTCCGCCAAACGTTGGGCAAGATCGTCGCGCACTTTGAAGCGATCAACGACAACGCTGATATCGTGTTTTTTGCGCTTATCCAGCGGTGCGATGTCGTCCAGTTCCAGCACTTGGCCATCGATCAGCGCGCGTACGAAGCCCTGGGCGCGTAGCTCGGCTAATAGCTGTAAATGTTCGCCTTTGCGGCCTTTGACTACCGGCGCCAGCAGCATCAGTTTGGTGCCTTCGGCGAGATTCATCACCTGATCGACCATCTGCGAGATGGTCTGGGCTTCCAAGTCTTCACCGTGCTCCGGGCAGCGGGGCGTCCCGGCACGGGCAAACAGCAGGCGCAGGTAGTCGTAAATTTCAGTAATGGTGCCCACGGTCGAGCGCGGGTTGTGGGAGGTGGACTTCTGCTCAATAGAGATCGCAGGTGACAGCCCTTCGATGTGATCCACATCGGGCTTTTCCATCATCGACAGGAATTGGCGCGCATAGGTGGAAAGTGATTCCACGTAGCGGCGCTGCCCCTCGGCATAAAGAGTGTCAAACGCTAATGATGATTTTCCCGAGCCGGATAGGCCGGTAATCACAATTAGCTTGTTACGGGGCAGCTCCACATCGATCTGCTTGAGGTTGTGGGTGCGGGCACCCCTGACCAGAATGCTGTCCATCAACACCTCGAATCGCGCGGCAAAAGCGCGATTATACGTTTGCAAGCCCCCTCCCGGCAAAACGGCTTTCATAACCTGCGGCAACTCGTGCCGTTTCCAGCGCAAGCCCAAACCGCTAGAATAGGCAGATTGTCTCGATCCATGCTGACTCACCCCATGCTTATCCACCATATAAAAGGGCATTATGCGCAAGGTTTCCGCACTATTGCTGGCTTCTGAACGCCGTGCGATCAGCGGTTTGGCCGGGCTCTATGCGTCTCGCATGCTGGGCCTGTTCATGGTGCTGCCCGTGCTGGCGCTCTACGCTGATACGCTGGCGGGGGCGACACCGCTATTGGTGGGCGTTGCACTGGGCATCTATGGGTTAACCCAAGCGACGCTGCAAATCCCGTTTGGCTTACTCTCTGACCGCATTGGCCGCAAGCGGGTGATTGCTATGGGGCTGGTCATTTTTGCACTCGGCAGCGTGGTCGCGGCGCTCTCCGATAGCATTGCTGGCGTAATCGCCGGGCGAGCGTTGCAGGGCGGCGGCGCCGTAGCGGCAGCGATCATGGCCCTGCTCGCGGACCAAACCCGTGAGGAAATCCGCACTGCCGCCATGGCCACCATTGGGCTTTCAATTGGCGTTTCGTTTGCCATTGCCATGGTGCTGGGGCCATGGCTTGCCGCCTGGGCGGGGCTGGCTGGCGTGTTCTGGTTTACCGCGCTGCTGACGCTGGTAGGGTTGCTGGTACTGTGGCGCTGGGTGCCTGCCGCGCCGCGGCGGCGTCGTCACCGTGATGTAGGTATGGATCGCCAGCAGTTTAAAAGCGTGATCACCCGCCCCGATTTATGGCGGTTGGATTTATCGATTTTTGCCCTGCATCTGGTGCTGATGGCGATATTTGTCGCGGTGCCTTTTCGGCTATTGAACGCTGGCGTGGTGATTGAGTATCACGGGCTGGCGTATCTTGGCATTATGGCGCTATCGTTTGTGGCGATGGTGCCGCTGATTATTGTGGCCGAGAAGCAGCAACGCATGCGGTTGATGTGCCTGGGGGCGATCGGCGCTATTGTGATTAGCTTAGCGGGGCTGGGGTTGCCACTGTCGCCGGGCTATTGGCTATTTGTCTGGTTGTTTGTGTTCTTCACCGGCTTTAACTTGCTGGAAGCCACGCTACCTTCCATGCTCAGTAAGCTGGCCCCAGCGGGCGCGAAAGGAACCGCCATGGGCGTGTATTCCACCAGTCAATTTTTAGGCGCTTTTTTAGGCGGTACACTAGGCGGTTTACTGGCGCATTATGGTGGCCTCAACGCGGTTTTTATTGGCTGTGCAGGGCTTGCGCTATGCTGGTGGATCGCCATGTGGCGGATGCCTTCACCACCCCCGCTCTCCAGCGAAGTGGTGGCACTGCACGAGACACAGGCAGACGCACTCGACCTATTGATGGAACATTTAGCCGATGTGGTCGGTGTAGAAGACGTCATGGTGGTGCCGGAAGAGCGTTTAGTCTATTTAAAGGTGAACCGTCAACAGCTTGATCAGGCAGCGTTAACTCGTCTGATGGCGCCACCCAAATCTTAACCCAGCCCGGCCGATAAAAGCGTGACGGTGGTTGGCAATAAACTCTACATGACAGCTATTAAAGGAGCGTCTTATGGCTCGCGGCATTAACAAGGTCATATTGATTGGCAACCTCGGGCAGGATCCAGAGGTGCGTTTCACACCCAGCGGTACCGCCGTGGCCAACTTGAACTTGGCGACCACCGATACCTGGATGGATCGCCAGAGCGGTCAGCGCCAAGAGCGCACCGAATGGCACCGCGTGGTGATGTTCAATAAGACCGCCGAAATTGCCCAGCAGTACCTGAAAAAAGGCTCCAAGGTTTATATTGAAGGGCGCCTGCAAACACGTAAGTGGCAGGATCAAAACGGCCAGGATCGCTATTCGACAGAGATTGTCGCCAACGATATGCAGATGCTTGATGGTCGCAGCGGTGATTTCCAAGGCGCTGGCGCTGGGCAAAACAGCTATCCCCAGAACGCTCCTCAGAATGCGCCCCAAAATGCGCCGGCCCCCAATAACCAAGGCGGCGGTTATCCGCAGCAGGGTGGTGCTCCTCAGGGCGGAAACTACTCAGGCGGGCAGAGCCCACAGCAGCCTCGCCCCGCACAGCCAGCGCCCCAGCAGGGCAACCAAGCACCGCCGCCCAACCAGCAGAACAGCAGCTACGGTGCGCCTGACCCGGGTAACTTCGACGACTTTGACGATGAGATACCGTTTTAAGTGCACTATTCACCCAATAGTGTAGAGCTGAGCGTGAGTAAGGGGAAAGCGTCTTGAAATTGCTTATATTGGATGCCGGACACTGCTTAAGCTTGGCACTGGCCCGGGAAGCAAGCCGTCGCGCCGATACAGAATTAGTCATTGAGCAAGGGACAACCATCACGCCGTCGCGCCTTGAAGCGATTGCGCCTGACGCAGTGGTTATTCCACCGTTGGCACATCCCTTAAATATGGCGCCAGCGGATGTCACTGCTCATGCGGATGCAGTCGATAGCTGCTTAGATGCTTGCCTATCTCAAAATGTAGCGTTGGTATGGTGTGTGTCTGATCAGCTCTACGAAGATGGCCTGGAAGTCCCTATTGATGAGCATGTAGTGCCTGCACCACGAGACGACAGCCTGCGCCGTCTGGTACAAACCGGTGACCGTATACGGGCGGAGTATCAGCGGCATTTGATTGTGCGTCTAGGCCCGCTGTTTGCTTTGGAAGGTAGTCATGCGTGGCTCAATGACATCATCGGTAACTTAGTACTCGGGAAGCCAGTGCGGGCTGCAGAAGACGTGATCTTTTGCCCGACATCGGCGGATGCCGTCGCCATGGCGCTGATTGGTATGTTACAGCAGCAGGCCAGCGGCGCGGGTGCATGGGGCGCCTATCATCTCGCTGGCACCGAGCCGGTCAGCGCCTTTACCTTTACCTCCATGGTGCGGACCCAGCTGTTAACCCATCTTGAAGGCCGCGGTGAGCAGATTACTCTCGGTGAGGTCCAGCCGCTTAAGCACCATCATGATGCCAAGCTTCGGCGCGTCTTAAATTGTCGCCGTGTGTTGGATGTCTTTGGTGTCCATCAAAAGCCATGGCGGTTAGAGGCTGGGCGTATGTTGGATGCGTGGTGTTTAATCCGTGAGAATAATCGTGTCAGCGATACAGGAGCATCGGCTTGATAAATGTGGTTCGCAGCCTGGTATTTTATGCTGGCTATTTTTTTGCCATGCTGATGATTGGCATTTTGTTTCTACCCATTGCGCCGTTTCTTCCGCTTTCTGGCCGCTACCGCTTACTCAATCTGTATAACTACTTTTTGATGGTGTGGTTTCGTATCGCCTGTGGCGTCCGCTATGACATTCAAGGGCGTGAAAATCTACCCAGCGGCCCCTGTGTCATTCAAGCCAATCACCAGTGTGAATGGGAAACGGTGTTTCTGCAGGTGATGAAGCCGCCTGTGTGTACCGTACTGAAGCGAGAGTTACTGCGCCTGCCCATCTTCGGTTGGGGATTACGTTTGCTACGCCCGATCAGCTTGGACCGCTCTAAACCGGCGCGGGCGATGAAACAAGTGCTTACGCAAGGTGTAGAGCGTCTTGGTACCGGCTTGTCGGTACTGATTTTTCCAGAAGGAACGCGGGTGGACCCAGGCATTCGCAAACGCTATAACAAGAGCGGTAGCGTAGTGGCGTGTCGTGCGGGGGTGCCGGTATTGCCGGTAGCTCACAACGCTGGTGAGCGTTGGCCAGGGCGTCATTGGGTTAAGCGGCCAGGCGTATTGCGGGTGCGTATCGGTAAGCCTATTGAGACGGCGGGGCGCATGCCCGATGAAGTGCTCGCAGAAGTGGAAGTGTGGATCGAAGCGCAGTTACAGGAAATTTCTGATGTGCCGCGGCCTACCACTCGTCAAAGCTGACGCGATATACCGAGCTAGTTAGACTATTAAGCAACAATGGCGCCCACTGGGCGCCATTGTTGTCTTCAGCATGCCTGTTGTCTTATCAGCGTTAATCGTTAAAGCGCTGGAAGACTAAACATGCATTAGTGCCGCCAAAGCCGAAGCTATTAGACAAGGCACGCTCTATTGTCACGTTATCTCGACGTTTGGTGACAATATCAAAGCCATCGGCCTGCTCATCCAAGTTGGCGATATTCGCCGATGCAGCGACAAAGTTATGTTGCATCATCAGCAGCGAATAGATCGCTTCCTGGACGCCGGTAGCGCCAAGGGAGTGACCGGTCAGCGATTTGGTTGAGCTCATCGCGGGTGTCGTATTACCAAACACTTCACGTATTGCTTTTAGCTCGGCCACATCGCCCACGGGGGTAGAGGTACCGTGCGTATTAATGTAATCGATCTTACCCTCTACGGTGGCCATTGCCTGATGCATGCAGCGCATAGCACCTTCACCTGAAGGAGCCACCATATCGTGGCCGTCAGAGGTGGCGCCGTAGCCAACTAACTCGCCGTAGATCTTGGCACCACGCGCTTTAGCGTGCTCAAGCTCTTCCAACACCAGCATGCCGCCACCGCCTGCAATCACGAAACCGTCGCGGGCGTTGTCGTAAGGGCGCGAGGCTTGCTCTGGCGTATCGTTATAGTGCGTTGAGAGCGCGCCCATGGCATCAAACAGGCAGGAGAGCGTCCAGTGTTCCTCTTCACCGCCACCTGCAAACACTACATCCTGCTTATTAAGCTGAATCTGCTCCATCGCGCTACCAATACAGTGCGCTGAGGTAGCGCAGGCAGAGGAGATAGAGTAATTCACGCCCTTGATTTTAAAGGGTGTCGCCAAACAGGCGGAAACAGTGCTGCCCATTGTCCGCGTCACGCGATAAGGGCCCACGCGACGCAGGCCTTTTTCACGCAGTATGTCGGCAGCTTCAACTTGGTTGGCGCTTGAAGCACCGCCGGAGCCAGCAATAAGCCCTGTTCTCTCGTTGGAGACTTGCTCCTCAGAGAGCCCCGCATCTTCAATGGCCTGGGTCATTGAAACATAGGCGTAGGCAGCTGCATCGCCCATAAAGCGGCGCAGTTTGCGGTCGATGAGTGCGTCAAGATCGATATCGACGCTGCCAGCCACATGGCTACGGAAGCCACGCTCGGCGTACTCTTCCTTAAAACGAATACCGCTACGCCCAGTTTTGAGCGCGTCCAGGACCTGTCGTTGGTCGTTGCCAAGGCACGATACGATGCCAAGGCCGGTGACTACCACTCGTCGCATGGGAGCCTCCTGTTCAGAAATTCGCAGTGGAGGTGAATAGGCCAACGCGCAGATCATTAGCCTGATAAATGTCGCGTCCGTCGACGGATACTGTGCCGTCGGCGATACCCAAGATGAGTCGTCGGGTAATAATACGCTTAATATTAATACTATAGGTCACTTTTTGTGCATCCGGCAGGATCTGCCCGCTGAACTTGACCTCGCCACAGCCGAGTGCACGTCCGCGCCCTGGGTGGCCTAACCAGCCCAGATAGAAGCCGACTAGCTGCCACATGGCATCTAGACCTAAACACCCAGGCATAACGGGGTCTCCAGGGAAGTGGCAGTCAAAGAACCACAAGTTAGAGCTGATATCCAGCTCGGCGATCAGTTCGCCCTTGCCATGCTCTCCGCCTTCTTCATGAATGTGCTTAATGCGATCAAGCATCAGCATATTAGGCGCTGGGAGCTGTGCATTACCGGGGCCGAATAGCTCGCCGCGTGAGCAGGCCAGCAGTTCTTCGCGATCAAAGGAGTGTTGCTTGGTCACTGAATCGTTCCGAATATCAAAATGGTTGTTAGGCTAGTCTACTTCCCGAAACCGCTGAATGCACGTAACTGGCTATTTATCGCTTATATCTGAAGATTTTAGCATTTTGGCCGATAGCACTATAGTCGAAGACTTTATTCAAAAGCTGTCGTTTATGCACAATAAATGTCGCATTGCCGTAATATAGAGTATCCAAGTTTTTGATTAGGCGGCATGATCAACATGGCTCCTAGCGCTAAATTTTTTATCTAGATTAATTTGTATAGGGTATAGCGAATTGCCATGTGGCTTCCTGTTTCTCTCAATCGTCCGTTAGTTTGGGTCGCGCTGACGGCGCTCCCTGCCTGTGTTTGGATACCCGATGCGACGCTGCGTCTAGTTGCCGCGACGTTGGTCACGTTAGGGCTATGGGATGCCTGGAACCAAGTGCGTCAGCAACGGCTACGCCTGCGTCTGTCCCAAGATACGTTAGGGCTCACCAGCGATGCCATGGTGATTACCGATGCGCAAAATCACGTCATCGTGGTTAATCCCGCCTTCACCGAAGTGACCGGTTACTCGAGCCAAGAGATTCAGGGGCTGAAACTGGAGACGCTGGCAGCGCCACGGCACGATAAAAACTTTTATCAAACGTTTTGGAGCACGCTGAAAAGTACCGGCCGCTGGGAAGGTGAAATGTGGAGCCGCCGTAAGCACGGCGATGAGTATCCTGAGTGGTTAAAAGTACGCGCCGTGACCGACAAACGAGGCAACATTACTCATTTTATTAATCTGTTTACCGATATTTCGGCACAAAAAGCCCGCGAGCGTGATTTGCGCCGTATCGGCTATGAAGATCCGCTCACAGGGCTACCCAATCGTCGTCGCCTTCACGATCTGCTGGCTTCCCGGCTGCGCCATCTGCGCGCTGGAGAGAGCTTGGATATGGCGCTGGTCGATATTGATGGGTTGAAATCCGTCAATGATAGTTTGGGGGTGGAACAGGGTGACCGTTTGTTGGCGCGCTTTGGTCAACGTTTAACCAGCTATGTGGCGGGCAGTATTGTGGGTCGCTTGGGCGGCGATGAGTTTATGGTGATCCGCACCACCACTTTTGACGATCATGACCAGTGGGTTGCCACCCTGCGTGAGCATATGAGTCGGCCATTTGAAATTAACGACCAATCGCTGCGCTTAGGACTGTCGATCGGTAGTTGCCGAGTGCCCGAGGATGGTAACGACTCAGGCGTGCTCTTCCAGCGCTTAGAGTCGGCGCTTTACAGCGCTAAACGGCTGGGGCGTAACTTAAGCCAGCGCTTTCGTCCGGCGCTGGATAAGCAGGACAATCCTCAACTGGCGCTGGTCAGTGATTTACGCGCCGCGCTTATTTCAGGTGACCAATTGGAGCTGCACTATCAAACCCAGCATGAGCCTGCTAGCGGCGAGTTGGTGGGTATGGAGGCACTGCTGCGCTGGCGTCATCCCACTGATGGCATGATTTCCCCTGGCGAATTTATTCCGTTGGCCGAGCGGCACGGTTTAATGAGCCAGCTGGGCACCTGGGTGATCGAAAAAGCCTGTGCCCAACAGGCGCACTGGCGGCATGCCAAAAATGACGATATGGGTCAATATTTCGGCACTGCAGCTCTTTCAAGGGGACCTAGAAAGCCAGTTGACGACCTGTCTAAAGCGCTATCAGTTGAAACCTTCGCAAATTGGTTTAGAGCTGACCGAGTCAGTGCTGCTTGACGAACGCGCTGGCGATATGGGGCCACGCCTACAAGCGCTGCGCGACCAAGGTTTTGCGATTGCCATCGATGACTTTGGGACAGGCTATTCGTCACTCGGTTATTTGAAGCGCTTGCCAGTAGATAAAATTAAGCTCGACCGGGCATTCATTAAAGAATTGCCACATGATCAGGCGGATGCCTCGATCGTGAAGGCGGTCTTAGCGATGGCGGAAGGCATGGGACTAGGAGTGATTGCAGAAGGCGTTGAAACCAAAGAGCAGTGTCAGTTTTTGGTGGATGCCGGGTGTACGTCCGTACAAGGTTTCTACTTTGCCAGACCGCTCCCCGCCGCGGAGTTGGAAATGCGTTTGCTGCCTGAGCCAGCCACTGCCTCTGTCGCTTCTTAACACTTATAAAAACGGCTAATGCCTACACACAGTACCGCCCATATCAGCGCCTGGGCTGGCAGCAGCCAAGGGGCAAGCGTCACCTCGGCGAGTAGCGCGCCGCCATAATAAGAGAGCGGGCCGCTTATAGCGCCACACAGCGCGGCTAGCAGCGGATAACGCCACAGCCACGCCAGCGAATGATAGACCAGCGTGGCAAACAGCGGCCAGAGCATCCATAGCCAAAGGGGTAATAACCCCAGCACCAGTGCCTGATCGTTAAAATCAAAGCCTCCCAACTGCTGCAAGCCACCATCAATCACCAGCCCGAGCAGTGCAAACCCCGCGATAAACCGCCACTCTCCAGGTAGGGCGCAGCGCCATAGATGCCAGGCTAGCAAGCTTCCGCCCGCCAGCGCGGCAACGCTTGAACCACCTACTACGCATAGCAGCCAGCCAGCTTCAAAACGCAGGGCATTGAACAGCAGCGTCTGCCACTTGCGTGATGCCATTTAGAGCGCGCCGGTGAGCGGTATGGGTTTCGCCGCTGGTTTCGCCAACAGCAGATGGCAGGTACCGATAGAGCGCTCGATGAAACCGCCTTCGCAGTAGCATAAATAGTAGCGCCACATACGGATAAAACGCTCGTCGTACCCCAGCGTGCGTACCTGCTCCAAGCTTGCTTCAAAGCGATGGCGCCACTCACGCAGAGTGCGGGCATAATGCGGGCCTATTTCATCCAGCGCGACCACGTTCAGCGACGTTTTACGCATTACGCTGCTTAACATGGCATGGTGCGAGGGTAGAAAACCGCCGGGGAAAATGTAGCGCTTGATAAAATCCATGTCGCGCTTAGCCTCTTCAAAGCGTTGGTCGCGGATGGTGATGGCTTGCAGCATGGCCTGCCCGTCGTCGGTTAACAGGCTATCCAGCTTGTTGAGGTAGGTATCGAGGTATTGGTGCCCCACGGCCTCGATCATCTCGACCGAAATAAGCCGGTCGTAGCGGCCGGTTAATTCACGGTAATCCTGTTTGAGCAGGGTAATTCTGTCTTCCAACCCCTCTTCTTTGATGCGCTGAGCAGTATGAGCGTGCTGTTCATCGGAAATGGTCGTGGTGGTGACACGGCAACCACGAGTTTTTGCCGCATGAATCGCCAGACCACCCCAGCCGGTGCCAATCTCTAACAGGTGATGCTCTGGCCGGACATCAAGCTTTTCAAGCATCAAATCCAGTTTGTAGGTTGAGGCCTCTTCCAGACTAGCTTCCGGGTAGGGGAAAACGGCGCTGGAGTACATCCAGTGGTGGCGATCCAAAAACGTCGAAAACAGGTCGTTACCAATATCGTAGTGGGCTGCAATGTTGCGCTTAGAGCCGCTTAGGCTGTTGCGCTGAAAACGGTAGGCGGCACCCAATAACCAACGGGCAATGCGGGCACTGCCGTTCTCCATTTTGGTATTGACCTGTTCCAGGTTGGCGGCAAACAGGCGGACCAGGGCGACCAGGTCGTCGGCGTCCCAATCAGCATCCATATAAGACTCGGCAGCACCGACGGTACCGCCGAAGGCCAGCCGCTTCCAGGCGCGCGAGTGGCGGATTACCACGGTTACCTGCAGCGGTCCTCCCTGACCTAAGTGGTGGCACTGGTCGCCTTCAATGAGGGTAATACGACCACCGCGAAAGGTATCCAGTTGGGCCACTAGGCGCGGTTTAAGCCACTTGGTTAAACGGTCTTGGGCAACCGGTTGAATATTTGGCGGCGTAGAACGCAGGGTCGTCACTTTGAAGTCTCCTTGCGCTGCTTGGGGTGGTTATAAACGGGGACGCGCTTCAGCCACAGGCGTAACGCTTCAAAATGAATGCCCGCGACGGTTTTCAGGCTCATCCATGGCTGGCGCGCCAGGGCTTTTATCAGCGCGCCACGAGTAGCGGGGGAGGCGTTCAGGGTCAGGGTGGCATCAAAATGGCACTGCTGTTCCCGCCAGTTCTCCATATGCAAAAAGAGCGTTTCGCCGGGGGCGTTAAATTTCCACCGATAGGTCATATCCATGGGATTGAAAGGCGAAACGTGGAGGTCTTTGTCGAAACGGGCCTGGTGGCTGTGACGTGAAGGGTCCACCGCGCTGGCGTAACGGGTACGCTCACGCCAAGGCATATTGGTGACTTCGCTCAATACGGCTGCCAATCTACCCAAATGGTCATAGGCGTAGTAGACGGAAATGGGGTTAAACATGCAGCCCAGCGTGCGCAGTTGAGTAAGCACGCAAATCCGCCCCGTGGGGGCGCTGCCTAATTGACGAACGAGCTCTTCGCGCACGGCGGTTTTAAGCGGGCGATCCACCGGGCCTAGGTAATCCTCCCGCCGAAAACGCGCCAGGGCAGGCCTGCGGGCGCTAAAGCCGGGCACCTTGTCGAACAGGTCGGGCAGCTCGTCCAGATCCAACCACGCCATCCATACCTGATAGCTGAATGCGTGGGACTTGGGCGTGAAGCGGCGGTGGCGCAGGGTGCCACGATAGATACGCGAACGCGGTGCGGCAATCATCCCAGTCCCTCGACACCTTGCGGTGTCAGCAGCTCATGAGCAGGTAGCGCCAGCGGCTCCGCGGGAGGCAGGGCAGCTTCGTCACAGCCCAAGGCCTGGGCGACGCGCAGGGCGCTCCACACCCCGTCTTCGTGAAAACCGTTGCGCCAATAGGCGCCGCAAAAATGCGTACGCTGCGCCGTCGACGATATCTCAGCGTGGCGCGCCTGTGCCGCCTGGCCAGCCAAGGTGAACTGCGGGTGCGCGTAGGTATAACGCCCCAGTACTTTATCGGTATCAATGCTGGCGCTGTCGTTCAGGGTCACGCAAAACGTAGTGTCACTCTCTATCCGCTGAAGAATATTCATGTCGTAAGTGACCGATACCCGTGCCTCGCTATCGCGCTGATCCAAGCGGTAATTCCAGCTCGCCCAGGCACGTTTGCGCCGCGGCAGCAGCGAGGTGTCGGTATGCAGTACCACCTCGTTATCCTGATACGGCATGGCACCGAGTACCGCTTTCTCGTCCTCGCTGGCGTCACCCAGTATCGCCAAGGCTTGGTCGGCGTGGCAGGCCAGCACCACTTGGTCAAAGTGCTGGCTGCCAGCGGGAGTGGTAATCGTAACGCCAGCACGCTCTCCAGCACGTTCGCGAATAATCTTGGTCACCGGTGTGTTGAGGTGAATGCGTGATGCGTAGGGGGCCGTTAGGTTAGGGATATAGCTTTTCGAACCGCCCACCAGGGTGTACCACTGGGGGCGGTGATTAACCGATAGCAAGCCGTGATTGCGGAAAAAACGCACAAAAAACGCCAGCGGAAAGGCGCGTAAATCGCTGATGCTAGCCGACCAAATGGCGGCTCCCATGGGCAGTAAGTAACGCTGCTGGAAATCGCGGTTGTAATGGTGGCGATCCAGGTATTCCCCTAGGGTCATCTGTTCGGGGAGTTCGTTGCGATCAAGCGCTTTAGTGGCCTGCTTGTTAAAACGTAGGATATCGCGCAGCAGGCGATAAAAAGAGGGGTTAAATAAATTGCGTCGTTGGGCAAACATCGATCCTAACGTGTGCCCGTTGTACTCAAAGTCCCTTGCCGTTTCATGCACCGAGAAACTCATCTCGGTGGCTTGTGAGGCAACGCCCAGGGTCGCCATCAAGCGCTGAAAGTGCGGATAGGTCCAGTCGTTAAAGACAATAAAGCCGGTGTCGATCGCATACGTCTGCCCTTTTACGTCCACGTCCATCGTGGCGGTATGGCCACCCAGCCGCGAATCCGCCTCGAACAGCGTGACTTCATGCTGAGCGGAAAGGTACCAGCCAGCCGCCATGCCGCTAATGCCGCTGCCGACAATGGCAATACGCTGAGATGCCCCAGCACTATTTGATACCACGGTACTCATGACGACTCCTTTTGGGCGCGGGTCATGCGCAGGCCAATCTGACGGCGCAAGGCAGGAGGCAAAATGCCCAGCAATTTGACCAGATAGGTGAACCGGCGTGGAAAATGGATATCCAGACGACCCTTTACCAGGCCTGCGATAATGGCATCGGCCGCTTGCTCGGCGGTGACCTGCATGGGCATCGGGAAGTCGTTTCGCTCGGTGAGTGGCGTTTTCACAAAGCCGGGGTGGATAAGGCTGACATCAATGCCTTCCTGATCGAGATCCAAGCGCAGCGATTCCAGAAAGTAGCTGACGGCGGCTTTAGAAGCGCCATAGACTTCTGCGCGGGGTAGCGGTAAATAGGCCGAGGCGCTGGAGGTGGCCGCTAGTCGGGCGGGCAGACCCTGCTGCCGTGCTGCCCGCAGCAGCGGCAGAGCGGCTTCGACACCGTACAAAGTGCCAAATAAGTTGGGCTTAAAAACGCGCTCGACTAAATCCATGTCGAACTGCTGAGCTTTCAGGTATTCGCAAGTGCCAGCATTGAATAGCGCTAAATCTAATGCCCCCAGGCGCTCGGCAATGGTCTCGCCAGCGTTAAGCACGGCTTGGCGGTCACTAACATCTAGCGGGAGCGGATGGGCATTGGGGTGGCCTTGGCACAGCGCTTCAAGTGACTCAGCGTTGCGGGCACTGAGTACCACCTGGTGGCCTTGGGCGATGAATTTACGGGCAAGCGCTTCACCAATGCCGGACGTGGCACCGGTTAACCAAATACGCTGGGGCGTTTCCCATGTACTCATTAAGCCTCCTCGTGCGCCCCGCCGTGATGTTACTGCTTAGGCAAGGCGTTTTTTTAACCAGCGAATGACGCTTCCCATCAGCGGTAAATGTTCGTAAAGCATGGCGCCAGCATCAAAATAATCGCGATGACGTTCAACGCGCCCATCGGTGGCAAAGGTGAGTGCGCTACAGCCTTCGACCTTGACAGCTCGGCCACCTGCCAATCGGGGATGCATAAACGTCATGGTCCAGGTAACAAACGCTTGTTGCCCCTGTAACTGCCGAGTGTGGTAAGTGAAGTGGCACTGCTCGACATTTTCATACATGGCTGAAAAATAACGCGCTAACGCTTCGCGACCTTCAATATGGTGCAGCGGGTCGTTAAAAATTATATTTTCAGTATATACCTCGTATAGCTTTTCTGTACAGGTGTTGTCTAGTTTATTGAAAAAGGCGCAGAACGCCTCCAGCGCCGCAGGCTCAGCCATGACGGTCTCCTTGATTAGCTTTGTAACTATAATGGCTTAAGGAAACGGGGACAGAAGCGATTATTTAGTGAGTGATTTAAACGCGTCCAGTGCACGTTGACGTGCTGCTTTGTGATCAACGATCGGCGCGGGATACGGCACATCGGTAAGCAGGTCCTGGGGCGGTGCGTGGCGTGCTTTCGCAGGAAGATCAGCAAGCTCAGGCAGCCAGTGAGCAATAAACTCACCGTCAGCATCAAAACGGGTGGATTGGGTGGTGGGATTAAAAATGCGGAAGTAGGGCGCGGCATCGGTACCCGTAGAGGCTGCCCATTGCCAACCGCCGTTGTTGGCGCAGAATTCACCGTCGACCAAGTGGCGCATAAAAAAGGCTTCACCGCGTCGCCAATCAATCAGCAGGTGCTTGCTTAAAAACATTGCGGTCACCATGCGCAGCCGATTGTGCATCCAGCCGGTGGCGACTAACTGGCGCATTGCAGCATCGACGATAGGGTAGCCGGTACGCCCTTCGCACCAGGCTTGAAAGCCTTCATCATCATCGCGCCACTGCAACTGCTTGGTGTGTTCCTGGAAGGGTTGATAGCGGCACACCTCGGGAAACCCCACCGCGACATGCTGATAAAATTCGCGCCAGACCAGTTCGTTGACCCAAGTAGTAAGACCGATATCGCCATCGGCTAAGTGACCGTCGTTTTCGCTCATCACGGCTTGTAAACATTGGCGATGGGAGATCATGCCTAGCGCCAGATAGGGTGAGAGTTCGCTGGTACCACGTACCTTGGGCAGGTCGCGCTGGTCTTTATAGTGGCGGCCACGAAAGCGCAGGAAACGCGCTAAGTTATCCGCCGCGGCATTTTCACCGGCTGGCCACAGCTGTCCATCGATAGGGGAGCTATCAAGCTTGGGAAGTTCAGGCAGCGGGTCGCTTTGAATATCCAGCGCCGCTTGTACCTGTGGCGTCGCGCGTAGCGCCAACTGATCAGCGCTGACCTGCTTGTGCCACGCCTTGGAGAACGGTGTAAACACCCCGTAGTAGTCGCCCTTCCCGGTTAGCAGGCTGCCGGGGGCAAACGCTATGGCATCGTGGTAGCCATGTGCGGTAATCCCGGCCTGTTTGAAGGCGTCTTGCACAGCCTGGTCGCGGTGGCGCTCATTGAGCGCGTACTCGTGATTGAAGTGCAACTGCTCAACATCATGTTCGCGAGCAATCTCAAGCAGTACGTCTGGCGCTTGGTTATAGTGGTCAATATCGCGATGAAGCAGCGGAATATTCAAACCGTTGAGAGCTGCCTTAACGGCGGCAACGCCGCGAGCCCAAAAGTCCAGCTTGTTGGCACCGTGCCCGTGCTCTTGCCACTGGGGAATACTGCGCAAAAAAACCGCGATGACAGGCCCTTTGGCCGCTGCGGCAGCCAGGGCACTGTTGTCATCAATACGCAAGTCGCTGCGCAGCCAAACCAATTGACGTTTCATAGGCTTTTCTGTCATAGGGGCTCCTGCGGCACAAAAAAATGGCCGGTCGCCAGAGGGCGAACGGCCAGGGTAAGAGCGGGCTGGTTACAGTACGCCAGACTCGCGTAAGAGAGGACGCAAGCGAGCAATCGCCTGGGGCAGGTCATCACCTAGCATGTGAACCGGGCTATCGCGCAGGTCGGCTTCGCGCAGGCGCGCCACTTCACCACACACGCCGATGGGCACATTAAGCGTCTCGGCGGCTTTAGGCAGCGCTTGGCGAATATAGCTGTCACTTTCGCGCTGGCCGCTAGACAGCAGTACCATCGACGAGTGTAGCCGCGCGACTGCCTGAGGGAGATCCTCAAGTGGCAGCGAGTGGTCAAGCATCTGTACTCGGTAGCCTTGCTCGCTGGCCATCAATGCCGACATCAACACCCACAGTGGGCCAGGGTCATCGGGCATGGCATTGAGCAAAATCAGCGGGCCCCGGGTAGCCTGGTTAGCATAATGCAAGCGGATACCCACTTGACTGCGCAAAAATGCTTCCAAGGTGCGGCGTACTAACTGATCTGCCTGAAGGGCCCATTTCGTCTCTAAGCTTAAAACGACCGGCTGCCAAAGCTCGTTAATGGCAATACTCAGCGGATAGAGCGCTAAGCTCTGGTAATAAAAAGCCTCTAGCTTGGGCAGGTCCAACGCTTCGATGATGGCTTGCAGCTGCAGGCGTTGGCTAGCCCAATCGCCGGCATCAGGGGTAGGCGTCTCAATTGTTTCTGGCTGGTCAAGCAAGTCGGCGACTTGACTGACCGGCACACCACGATTGAGCCACTGCAAGATGCGTTCGATGCGTGTGATGTCGTCTTGAGCGTAAAGGCGATGCCCTTTGGGAGTGCGCTGGGGGCGAATTAACCCGTAGCGTCGTTCCCAAGCGCGAAGGGTGACCGAGTTTACGCCCGTCAAGCGAGATACTTCGCGTATCGGATAGAGCGGCGTATCGGGGGGATGGGTCGCCTTGAGACTCATGAGCGCCAGTACCTCTTCGTTAACTGCACACTAGTTAACCGCAAGCTAGTTAACTGCAGCGCCGCGCTGTAAGGGCCGGACATTATTCGCCGCGGCGAAGGTGAAGCGTGTTCCATGTAGAGACTGCCTAATCAAAGATCTGAACATTAGTACGTTACTGTATGCTCATTTGTACAACTTGTCGCTACTCGGTACAACCTTTATAAGAATCCCTCTTAGCCCGTATAATATTTTATATAATTAGACCGACCGGCCTATTAGCGCTTTCCCCAGGCGGTGGCCTGATAGCCAAGCATCTTCTACGCGGCCGTCGCAAAAGTGATCGCCGCACAGGGCCAAACCGTTTTCACTGTATAAGTATGTGTGTTCACAAGCGGCCGCCGGTTGTGCATAGCGCCACCGGTGCGCGCCTGTTTCAATCAGGTCGGGTAGCGTTGCTGAGGTGGGGAAAAGGCTTTTTAGAGCGGCAAGAAGTTGGTTAGCCACCTCACTGGCAGGCTGCTCCAAATGTGCTTCGCTCCAGTCGAGTTGAGCCAGCAGGCTAAGGCTTTCAGGTTGAGCAGCGCGTCCTGGTTTTGTTTGGTTACGTGACACAATATGCAGGGCAGGGTGGGCAACTCTCGTCATCTGCCAGTCTGGGTCAACACCGGGTATGGCGGGAAGCGGTCCGTCAAAAATCGCCCATCCCGCCCAGCAGGCGCGTTGCTTTCGCGTTTGGCACGCGGTGGCCAAATCGTCGTCCCACGCTGCCAGCAGTGCATGGGCCTGGGGCGGCGGTGCGCTGACCACTACCTGATCATAAGACCCATGGGTCATGCCGTCCGCCGTTACCAACTGCCACTCTTTTTGCGTGCGTTTGAGTGACGTGATGGAAGTGCCTGTATGCAGTGCAGCCTGAGGTAGCGCCGTTAGTGAGTCGGCCAAATGACGCGTCAAGGCACTCATTCGAGGAGCACCGGCGTAGCGCTTTTTCCCATCGTTATGCGCCTGCCAGCCATTTGGGCTAGCCTGATAGGTAGAGGTGGGCCAGGAAGCGATGCAGCCAATGGATAGCCATGTATCAACTGCGCGCTGAAAGTCTGCGTCGCGCACGCTGAAAGCCTGAGCGCCTAGATCTAGCGTCGCGCTGGGCCTGCGCTTACTCGACATACGCCCACCAGGGCCGCGGGCTTTATCAAACAGCGTAACGCTAGCGCCGCTATTGGCGAGTACCTGCCCACAGGCAAGCCCTGCGATGCCTGCACCAATGATGGCGACCGATTGATGAGCACTCAGAGGCAGTATCGCCATGGTTCCTCGCAGCATTGATTAGGTGTCGTATGAATAGAGTTGAAAGCTTACTGTAGCAGTTGTGTATAGATGTCGTACAATTTTGTCGTCGATTGATTCATTTCGCCAAGCTGACAACGAACGGTGGCACCAACAGGAGTAATTCCATGCGCGTATTAGTGACCGGAGGCAGTGGGTTTGTCGGCCAGCGGCTATGCCAAAAACTGATAGAGCAGGGCCACGAGGTGCAGGTGGTTTCCCGTCACCCTCATCAAGTACGCGATCGCTTGCCCAGTTGCGACATTCGTGACAGCGCCCAGGCGTTTATTGAGTCGCCACCGGATGCGCTAATTAACCTGGCTGGAGAGTCTATTGCCGGTAAGCGCTGGAGCGATGAGCAGAAAGCCAAGCTGATAAATTCTCGTGTAGCGTCAACTGAGCAATTGGTCGCGTTGTGTGAACAGTTAAAGGCCAACGGTCAGCCATTGCCGAAGGTAATGGTATCGGGTTCAGCAATGGGCTATTACGGCGATCAGGGCAAACGCGTGGTAACCGAAGAGACAATCCCTAATGATGAGTTTGCCCATCGTCTGTGCAAACAGTGGGAGGCAGCCGCCCAGCCGATTGAGGCGATGGGGGTGCGTTTAGCGATTTTGCGTACGGGGTTGGTGCTAGATGCAGGCGGCGGCAGCCTGCAGAAGATGCTGCCGCCGTTTAAGCTGGGGTTAGGTGGCCGCTTTGGCAGCGGTGAGCAATTTATGCCGTGGATTCACCGCGATGATTTAGTCGCGGCGATTTTGTTTCTCATCAATCACGATACCTTGAGCGGCCCTTTTAACGGCAGTGCGCCGCACCCGGTCACCAACGCCACCTTTACCAAAACCCTGGCCAAGCATCTCAATCGACCGGCCATTTTCCCCGTACCCGCGTTTGTCTTGAAGGCGGGGCTGGGTGAAATGTCTCGGCTATTGCTGACTGGGGCGGATATGCGCCCCGTGCGCCTTGAAGCAGCAGGGTTTACTTTCCAATACCCCACATTGGACAAGGCGCTTGAGGCGATCCTTTAGGAAACATTCGCTTGGCGATTAACGATCGGCGTCAACGGTGATAATTACCCGTACGGAATCCAGACGTAGGCGGGTATTTTCAATCGCTTCGCTGAGCGCATTACGCTCATCTTTAAGCGCGTCGATTTCAGCGCTGCGTACCGCCGGATTGTGCTCGGCCAGCGCGGTTAAACGGGCAATTTCTGCGTCCAATTGCGCACGCATGCGCGCTTCAGCATTTTCGACAATGCTGGGCAACTGGCGCTCGGCTTCGCCTTCCCCCTGAGTGAGCAGTTCACGCAGTTGGTCATGGCGGCTCTTGATCAGATCGCGCGCCAGGGATTTATTCACCTTCTGCAGGTTCTTGCCCAAGCCGGTGAAGGAGATTTTGCTGGTCAGGTTGGCGCCGGATTCATCCAGCAGCAGGCGCACCGCGGTGGGTGGCAGGAAGCGGTTAAGATGCAGTTTCTTGGGCGCTGGGCAGTGGGTGCGAAACACCAGTTCGGCCATCAATCGACCGCTGGGAATGGCGTCGTGGCGCAGTAGCGCCAGCGCCGAGTTGCCCATGGTGCCATCCAGCACGCGGCCCATCATTTCCCGCAGCAGCGGGTGTTCCCAAGAGAGCCGCTGCACATCGTCGCGGACCAGTGCTTGGGCGCGGCTGTACGTGGCGGTAAAGCCCTCTTCGCCTTTAACCAGACCCGGCAGGCCATCCAGCATATGTTGGCTGGGCTGCAGGTGCATCAAGCCCTTGCCGATTTCCTGACTCTCCACGCCGAAAATATCCAGCGCCCGTTCAAGGTAGCGCGGCAAGGCGGCGTCTTCGTCAAGTTCACGCACGGCGTCGATGACCTGCTGAGCGCGGGTAGGACGGTAGGCGTTGAGTTCCAGCAGCCGGTTACGGCCCGCATCGTGCTCCGCCAGTTTGGCGCTAAACATGGTACGGGTTTCGGCGATAATCTCTTCAAGCGCTTCATCATCCAGCAGGGCGTCAGCCAGGGCGTCACCAAAGGCATCAAACAGCTCGTTGCCGACTCCATGCGGGGCGCTGAACGCATCCATGCCTTCGTTATACCAGCGCAGCAGACGTTCGCCGGGGCTGCCCTCAAAAGTAGGAATATGCAGCTCAATAGCGTGGCGTTGGCCGATGCGATCCAGGCGGCCAATGCGCTGTTCCAACTGATCGGGGTGCTGAGGCATATCGAACATGACCAAGTGGCGGCAGAACTGGAAGTTGCGCCCCTCTGAGCCAATTTCCGAGCAGACTAGCACCTGCACGCCCTCATCCTCATCGGCAAACGCTGCCGCTGCGCGGTCACGCTCGATTAAAGAGAGGTCTTCGTGGAAGACCGGGGCGTGATAGCCGCCCAGCACCCGCAGTCCTTCGGCAAGCCCTTCGGCGGTTTCACGGTGGTGGGCAATGACCAAGACTTTTTCGTTGGCGAAGCCGCTCTCGCTGTCGTCGCTGAGCTTTTCCAGCAGCCAGTTGACGCGCGGGTCGATGTGCCACCAGTCTTCGCCGTTGAGCGGATCATTGCTGAGCTCGCGGTAGGCCGCATCGGGATAGATCAGCACGTCCGGATGATCCATGCCGGTCTCGATCAGCAGCTCATCAAGATAATCCTCGTCGCGCTCTAGACGGCGCACAACACGACGGTAGGCCGAAGGCAATGCTAACGGCGCTAGGTTTAAGCGCCGTTCCGGGAAGCCGCCTACGTGGCGGCGGCTGTTGCGGAACATCACGCGCCCCGTGCCGTGGCGATCCAGCAGCGCTTCACTGAGCTGGGTGCGAGCGGCGTCCTGCTGCGCTTGGCTAGCCTCCTCGTTACATAGCGTGGCCAGCAGCGCCTGGCTGTCGCGGTCATCGGCTACTGCAGAGACGTGAGCACTCGCATCAGGGTTGCCGGGCAGTGCCTCCAAGGCATCGATGGCGCGTGCGACCTCGGTGTAGTGACTCTCTTCGGCTTTGAAGCGCTCCAGGTCATGGTAGCGCTCGCTATCTAGCAACCGTAGGCGGGCAAAGTGGCTCTTGATGCCCATCTGTTCCGGAGTAGCGGTGAGCAGGAGCAGGCCGGGAATCACCGCCGAGAGCTGTTCGATGCACCGGTAGCCGGGCCCGCTGCCCTCTTCACTCCAGTCGAGATGGTGCGCTTCGTCGACGATCAGCAGGTCGAACTGGCTGGCCAACGCCTGCTCCTGGCGTTGCGGGTTGGCGAACAGCCAGCCCTGGCTGGCTAGCACCAGCTGCGCGCTCTCAAAAGGGTTGTAGCTGCCGTGGGCTTGGCTTTGGGTTTCATCTAACAGCGTGACGTTGAGCGAAAAGCGGCGCAGTAGCTCGACCAGCCACTGATGCGTGAGGCTGTCGGGTACCAGAATCAGCGCGCGTTCAACGCGGCCATTGAGCAGCAGGCGGTGCAGAATCAGGCCGGCTTCGATGGTTTTACCCAAGCCCACTTCGTCCGCCAGCAGCACGCGGGGCGCATGGCGGTTGGCGACTTCATTGGCAATATAGAGCTGGTGAGGAATCAGGTCGATACGCGGCCCGGAAAAGCCCAGCGCGCTGTGCTGCTCAATACGCTGATAGTGGTGCAGGGTACGAAAGCGCAAATCAAACCAGTCGTTGCGATCGACCTGGCCGGTTAGCAGGCGGTCACGGGCCTGGTCGAACTGCATGGTATCAGCGAGCTTGGCTTCGGGCAGTTCGCGCAGGTTGCCATCGCTGTCTTCACCGATATAGGTAATCAGGCCACCGGACTCTTTGCTGTCATCAACCACCATCTGCCAGCCGTCGGCGGAGAGCACGCGGTCGCCGCTGCCGAACATAACGCGGGTGAGCGGGGCTTGGCGGGTATTGTAGGTACGGGTTTCCTGACTGGCACTGAACAAAATGGTAACGCTACGGGCGTCGCAGTTAAGCACGGTGCCGAGCCCAAGCTCAGCTTCACCGTCGCTAATCCAGCGTTGGCCGGGAGAAAAATCGCTCATGATGCCTCGGAGGAGTCTGCAAAACGGGTCGACTGCCGCCGGGGGGAGCACCGGCGGCAACAGGGCGGGGGATTCTAACGCAAAGCAGCGGGGGGATTAAGGTGTATCGACATCAATCTTTTAACCAGCGGTCTAGATGGGCGCGGGTAAGTTCGCCCACATGCACATCTAAGGTATTTCCCTGGTCATCGAATAGCACGGTAGTGGGTAGCCCCGGCGCTGCGAAAAGGGCCATTAATTGTTGGTTGGGGTCGCGCAGCGCATAGCGAAATTCAAGCTGCTGCTCATCCAGGTAGCGCACCATGGGCAGCAGATCTTCGCCTTGGTTAGCCACCACCACGCTGACGCCATCGCGCTGAGCGGCCTCCTCAAGCAGCGGCATTTCACGCAGGCAGGGTGGGCACCAGGTAGCCCATAAGTTGACAATAATCAGGTCACCGCCTTCGGTGAGTGACGGTAGATCCACCTGATTGCCCTCTATATCTTCCAGAGTGACCTCCGGTAGGGAGTCAACCGCAAACTCATTGCTCAGGGGCGCCAGGGTGACCAGCACCAGCCATAGGCTGGAAGCGGCGATCAGCATGGCCATTGCACCGCCCATAGCCAATAACCGCGCCCTCAGCGTCCAGACTGTCCATACCAAGCCTACCGCCATGCCCCATAGGCCGTGGTAGCCGGGTTGCCAGACTTTGAGCGCTTCAAGCGGGGTGTCGCTATAGCTATCCAGGTTGAGCATAAGGTGGCCCAATCGGGCGCCGACTAACCAAACAATGATAAGCCCGGTAAACCAGCGCTGCTGGTCACGCCGGGGAAGGCCTAGCAGTAACCGTGCACAGAGTAGCAACAGCAGCGCGCAGCCGATGGCATAAAGACGCGGTAATGAAATCAGCAGTGGGCCGAGAGCGATGGCATTCATGATTTTCTCGTGAAGCAGGTACACTGGCAGACCATACCATGCGAGCTACAAATTACGGAGACGTTATGCCCCCACCCGCTTTTGATAGACTGCGCGCGCTAGCGATCGGCTCCCAGGCGATTGGCTTAATGCTGATAATTACGTTGGAAACGGTGATGGGTAACGCCGCTCGCCCCTGGCAGGGTTGGGTGTTGGCTGCGATGCTGGTTACCGCGTTAACGATTGCGCTGGTGCGGTTTTATCGCCACAAGCGCCTTCAGAAGCAGCTTGCTGAACGCAGGCGCTTTCTAGAGGAAGACGACGAGCGTTAGAAAGCGTTGCTTGTGTTTTTGGTGTTCCAGTTCCAGATTAATAGCAGCCTTAGTGATTGATCGCTGAGGCATACTAAAAAAATGCATCATCTCTTACGACACTGGGAGCGACAAATAATATGATCAATAAGCGCGCATTAGCCACTGCTGTGGCGGCCTCCACCCTGGCAATGACGGGATTCGCACAGGCAGAGGTCAAAGTTGGCTTCTTGGGCGGCTTTACCGGGGGAATCGAAAGTTTAACGCCATCGATTTTTGCAGGGGCGCAGCTAGCCGTTGAACAGGTCAATGAGCAGGGCGGTATTCTAGATGGCCAAACGTTGGAGATGCCGTCCGGCGATACCACCTGTTCGGATGCATCGGCCGCCTCAAACGCCGCTGACCGGATGGTGAATTCTGAAAATGTGACGGCAATTGTGGGTGCCCTATGTACGGGTGCAACCATTGCTGCAGCCAACAATGCGGCCATTCCTGGTGGCGTATTGATGGTCTCGCCTGCCTCTACGGCGCCTGCCGTATCAGAACTGGACGATAATGATCTGGTGTTCCGCACCGTACCGTCAGACGCTTTCCAGGGGGAGATGCTCGCGAAGCTGCTGCTTGAAAAAGGCATTGATGAAGTCGCCGTTACCTACGTGAACAACGACTACGGTCAGGGGCTTTCGGACGCCTTTAGCGCTGCATTTGAGTCGGGCGGTGGTCAGATCACTGAGAATCTTGCCCATGAAGATAACCGCGCGGATTATCGTTCTGAGTTAGGTTCGCTTTCAGTGAGTGGCGTTGAAACACTGGTAGTGTTGGCTTATGCCGATACGTCGGGTCAAACGGTACTGCGTCAAGCCTATGAAAGCGGCATGTTTACCCAGTACGTAGGCGCTGACGGCATGGTCGGCGATAGCCTGATTGAAGCCATCGGTGCGGACGTGCTGGACGGTATGATTGCCACGCGTCCCGGCAGTCCTGACCTGCCTGGCACCGATATCTTTATCGAAGCCGCCGAAGCTGCTGAGCTGGATCCCACTGCCGTGTTTGCCGCCCAGGCTTACGATGCTGCTTTCCTGATCGCGCTGGCGATTGAGCAAAACGGCAGCGCTGACCGTGAAGGGCTTTCCGAAGCGCTGCGCAGCGTCGCCACTGCCCCCGGTGAGGTTATTCTGCCCGGCGAATGGGAGAAAGCGGTTGAGTTGATTGCCGCGGGTACCGACATCAACTACGAAGGCGCGTCTGGCTCGCATGAGTTTGACGACAACGGAGATGTTCCGGGCGTGGTGGTAGAAATGGCTGTAGAAGACGGCACCTTTACCAGTAAAGGTCAGGTTGATCTTTAATTTTTAGGCTTAGTATGAAAAGAATGCCCGGCTGGTTTCAGCCGGGCATTCTTATTGTTGGGTTATCGTAGTTGGCAATCTGCACGCCACCGTGCTGAGGGCAGGTTTCCGCGAGGGCGCTGTGAACCCATCCGTGGGCGCTACTTTTGTCATCCATGACAAAAGACCCTCGCTTCAATCAGCCCTCACACTCGGTATCGAGAGTTTTTGAAAGGCCGTCATTAGCCCTGTTTTTATATGGGGCAGCATTTGAGAGGATCAGCTATGGCTTTTGACTTTCTCAGGCAGCAGCCCTTTGGGCGCAAAACGCAGCACCATGGTAATTAGCAAGCCAATCACCAGTACCCGTGCCTGCAAGGCGCGGCTATCCATATTGCTTGGGGCATCCCAACCAAACGTACCCTCCCCAAACGCCACCGCTAGCTGCATCAAAAATAGCGCCAGCGGCTCAGACATAATCCAGATGATATACACCGCCACCGCGCCGAAAATAGTGCCCAGGTTGTTGCCCGGCCCGCCAAGAATCACCATCACCAGCACCAAGAAGGTATGGTTGAGCGGCAAATAGCCCTGAGGGTCAAAGAGGCTGTTAAAAGTGCCCAGTATGCCACCGCCCAAGCCCATCAGAATGCAGCCCAGCACGAAAATCTCCAGGCGACGCTTGTTGATATCTTTGCCCATGGCGGCAGCGGACACTTCGTTATCGCGAATCGCTCGAATCATACGGCCCCATGGGGCGTTGTAAGCGCGATTAAGCAGAAAGAAGATCACTGCAATGATCAACGCTGTAAACGAAAGGTAGATGGCGCGGGAGAGCGTAAACCCCAGTTCAGCAGGCCCTGGGGTAGGCCAGGGTAACGGCGACACCGTGGCGGTGCCGCGGGTCAGCCAGTCGGAATTCTTTAAAAACGCCTTGATGATCTCGGCAATGCCGAGGGTGGCAATGGCCAGATAATCGCTGCGTAAGCCCAGGCAGATATGACCAATAAAGTAACCGACGCCACCGGCCAGCGCGCCACCCACAATCCAGCCGGTCCAGGGCGGTAATCCTAGCCCGCCGACAAAGCCTGCCTGGCTCTCAATCGCATCAGTAACTTCACGTAGCTGGCTAATCACCGCGAGATAAAGCACAAGGCCTAACACGACTACGATAAGCGTACGTAGGGGCTTGGGCATGCCCAGGCGATCCAGTTTGCTAACAGCGACGATCAGCAGAGTGGCGGCCACACCATACAACAGCACACGGCCTAGTTCGCCGGGTAGCGCGGTGCCCCAGAAGGCCTCGTTAACCGGAACGCTGAAGAGCATCGCACAGAAGCCGCCTAGGGCGACAAACCCCATCACACCGGCATTGAACTGCCCGGCATAGCCCCACTGAATGGTTAATCCCAACGCGAGGATGGCATAACAAGCGGCTTCAACGAGCATTCGCGTGCTGTATGCTGCGCCCATGAGGGCATAAACCGCCAGAATGGCCGCCAGCAACACGCCAAACAGGAACAATTCACGCAGCGGAAACCGGCGAGTTGGCGTTGCGTCTTGGGGCGTGTAGGCAGGGTTGCGTGTTTTAGCTGAATGGCTCATTAGATCATCTTGCCCTTGAACAGTCCGGTGGGGCGCCACACCAGAATGGCTATCAGAATGAAAAACGGCACTACAATCTTGTACTCCGTGCCCACGAAGGCGAGATTTGACGGCAGTTCCAGCCACGCGGGGAAGCTTTCCTGGAAGGGGCGAAGTAGAACATTCCAGTTAAACACCGCCAGTGTTTCGGCAAAACCGACCACAAAGCCGCCAGCAATGGCGCCATAAGGGTGGCCAACACCGCCGACAATGGCAGCGGCAAAAATAGGCAGCAGCAGGAAGAAGCTCAAGTCGGGCTTGAAGGTGACGTCCAGGGAAAGCAGCGTGCCAGCGATGGCGGCTAGCGCTCCTGCAATCATCCAGGTCACTGCCACAATGGTATTGGTGTTAATGCCCGATGCCTGGGCCAGTTCAGGGTTATCCGACATGGCGCGCATCGCCTTACCCAGTCGCGAACGGTTAAGGAAAAGGTGGAGTGCGACGACAGCAATGATGGTAATCACAAACAGATAAATCTGCGGTTCGGTGATGACAATCGGCGCGCGGGCGCCCTCGAAGGGCAGCGCAAGGCGAAAGATTTCTTTGCGGTCATCCACATAAAGACTCTGCCCACCGGTGCCGGAAAACAGGCGGATCAGCCCCTGCAAAATCAACGTCACACCTAGCGAGCCAATCACCAGCACGATGGGCTTTACCCCATGAGCACGCAGCGGCTTATAAAAGGTTTTGTCGATCCCTACAGCCAAGACGGCGGTGAGCAGCATCGCCAGCGGCAGCATCAAGACCCCCGTCGGCACGCCAAGGCTGGCGCCTGCCGCCGGGAACAGCGTGGTGAGCAGTAGCACCATAAAGGCACCGAAAGTCATCATGTCGGCGTGGGCAAAATGGGCAAAGCGCATGATGCTGAAAATCAGCGTTACGCCAATGGCACCAATAGCGTAAATGGAGCCGCTCACGCTGCCCGAAATCACCACATTATTAATGAAAAAAGCCAGTTCGTTCACATGTTTCTCCCTGGGGCTAACCGCCCAAAAAGCTTTTGGCGACGTCCGGGTCGGCGAGTAACGCAGCCCCAGTATCGGTAAAGCGGTTTTGGCCAGCGGCCAGTACAAAACCCTTATCGGCGATCGCTAGCGCCTGCTTGGCGTTCTGTTCCACCATCAAAATGCCCACGCCTGCGGCGTTGATCTGTTTGACGCGGTCAAAGATTTCATGCATGTAGAGGGGCGACAGTCCCGCGGTGGGCTCATCAAGTAACAGCAGGCTCGGCTCGGCCATCAAAGCGCGCCCCATGGCAACCATTTGGCGCTGCCCACCGGAGAGCTCACCGGCGGGCTGACGGCGTTTTTCATACAGCGGTGGGAAAAACTCATACACCTGAGCCAGCATGCGCTTAACGTTCTGCGGCTTTAAAAAGGCGCCCATCTCCAGGTTTTCCTGCACCGAAAGGCTCGGGAAAACGTTCTTCTCCTGGGGGACAAAACCCATGCCACGTTGTACCAACTGGTTGGGGGGTAAATTCTGGATCGGCTGGCCATTAAGCAGTATCTCGCCCTGACTGACATACAGTAGACCAAAGATCGCTTTTAGCATGGTGGATTTGCCAGCCCCGTTGGGGCCAACGATGACACCGACCTCATCGGCCTCCAGCGTCATGTTAACCCCGTTAAGAATGTTCATGCCGCCATAGCCGCCGTGCACATCGCGCGCGTCGATTAATGGCCTGGTTGTTGATGACATAAGCAAAGTTTCTCAGCAAGGTCACTTACGTAAAGCGACATCATTGTAGTCATTGGTGAGTAGCGAACGGTCACCCTAAAGCGGCATCGGTGCCAAAGTAGGCTTCGATTACCTCAGGGTTATTTTGAATCTCGTTGATGTGGCCTTCTACCATCACGCTACCCTGGGCGAGCACGATCACCGGGTCGCAGAGCCGGGCTATCATCTCCATATCGTGCTCGATGACGAGAAAGGTGTAGCCCATCTCACGGTTGAGTCGCTCGATATTGCCGATCAAATCGCCCAGCAGGGTGCGGTTCACCCCGGCGGCGATTTCGTCAAGCAGCACTACCTTGGCATCTGTCATCATGGTGCGGCCAAGCTCTAAAAGCTTTTTCTGCCCGCCGGATAAATTGCCCGCCAATTCATTACGCACATGGTGTAGCCCGACGAAATCAATTACCTCTAGTGCTCGGCGACGTACCTCGGCTTCTTCCCGACGTACCTTGCCAGGCTTTAGCCAAGCGCTGAAAAGGTCTTCACCGGCTTGCTTGGGCGGTACCATCATCAGGTTTTCCAGCGCGCTCATCTGGCTGAACTCGTGGGCGATCTGGAAGGTGCGCAGTAAGCCCCTATGAAACCGTTGGTCGGCGCTGAGCGTCGTAATGTCTTCTCCATCCAGTAGAACGTGACCGCTGTCGGGCGCCAGGGAGCCGGCAATAAGATTGAACAGGGTTGATTTGCCTGCGCCATTGGGGCCGATCATGCCGGTAATTGAGCCCTTTTCCACCTGAATGGAGCAGTCGTTAATCACCTGTAAGCCGCCGAACGCTTTGTTGACTCGCTGTACATCAATAAGAGGGTTCATGGTGTCTCCACGCGATGCAGGCGGCTATATAAGCCGCCTGCGCATTGTTATCAAGTTGTTTGTCGTGGCTTTTTAAGCCACCGCTGGCTGGCGGCAAACGCGCCGACAATTAGCAGCGCGCCTAGGGTGGGAATGAGATAGCCCTCTACTTGAGGAATGGTGCGTAAAAACACAAAGGCGACAGCGGCGGGGGCCACAAAGCGCACTAGCAACCGCCAGACTTTAAACCACGTGACCGTAGAGCCCAGCTCTTTCATGACTTCGCTTTGGGTCAGCGCCCAGCCTGCAAACAGGGCAATCAGCAGGCCGCCCACCGGCATGAAGATATTGGTGAGTAGCTCGATAAATTCAAAGGCGCTACGCCCAAACAGGCTATGGAATATCGTCCCTTCGGCCCACACGTTAAAGCTGACAACCGTTAATAGGCCCATTGCCCAGGCGGCAATCACCATAATCGTAACGGCCTGGGGGCGAGTCATATCAAAGCGCTCTACCAAAAATGCCGCGACGGGCTCGATCAGCGAAATGGAGGAGCTGATGGCGGCGCCCAGTACCAGGATAAAGAACACGCCGCCGACCAGCGCGCCAAATGGCATCTCCGCGAAGGCCAGTGGCAGGGTGACAAACATCAGCCCAGGGCCTTGGCCTGTTTCCAACCCGGCACCAAACACCAGAGCAAAAATGGCCAGGCCAGCGACCATCGCCACAGCGGTATCAACAATGGCAACGGCAAAGGCGGTGCGGGTCAGCGATACGTCACTGGGCATGTAAGCGCCGTAGGCCATGATCGCTCCCATGCCTAAGCTCAGGGTAAAGAACGACTGACCCATGGCCTGCAGCCAGCCTTCAAGGCTCAGGTCGGCGATATTGAAAGTAAACAGAAAACGGGCGGCGGCGCCCACATCGCCATTAACCACACCGTAGGCCAGCACCACCAGCAGAATCACGAACAGCGCGGGCATCATAATGCGCAGGCCCGACTCGATGCCTTTATGGATTCCCATGCCGACAATCAGCGCAGAAAAGGCGATAAACAAGGTGTGATAGAGCGTCATCAGGCCGGGGGCTGCCAACAGGGCGTCGAAGCCATCGCTGATGGTTTGTGCGTCGGCACCGACCAGTGAACCGGTCAGCATCAGCCAAGTATAGTGAATCGCCCAGCCGGCGATGACCGAGTAAAAGCTTAAGATCAAGAACGCCGAGGCGGCGCCCAGCCAGCCGATGGTTTCCCAGGCGCGTGATGTGCCGTGGGTTTTGGTCAGGTGGCGCATCCCCATAATCGGGCTTCGGCGGCTGGTGCGCCCGAGCATGATCTCCGCAATTAGAATGGGGATACCCCCCGCGAAAATGGTCAGCGCGTAGACCAAAATAAAGGCACCACCGCCATTTTCACCGGTGAGGTAAGGGAATCGCCACAGATTGCCCAGGCCAACGGCGGAGCCAACCGCCGCGAGTAGAAAAGTACCTTTATGCGTCCAGACGTTTTGACCGCTCATGGGTAAGAGTGTCCGTGTTTGGGTGTCAGGATGGGGATAGGTATCCAAACAATTGTATGAATATAGTGATGACAGCGTGCATTGGGCGTGCTGAATTTAGCGTTACTGTGCGATAGAACGCGCCGCCTTTCCAGCACCGTAACGTTTAGGCTGCGTTTAGTGGGCTGCTTGGCAAGCTGCTGACAGTGTTAAACGAGTGTTCGGTGGGTTTCGAATCGACATAAAAAAACCCGCTTGCGCGGGTTTTTTGGGTACTCACTGCTTGGAGCGGGTTACTTCTTGCTGTAACGCTTACGCTCGGTCTCTTTCAGCAGCTTTTTACGCAGGCGGATATGCGCCGGCGTGACTTCGACGAGTTCATCGGAATCGAGAAACTCAATCGCCTGCTCCAGAGAGAACTTAACCGGCGGGGTTAACACGATGTTTTCATCGTTGCCGGTAGAGCGCATGTTGTCGAGCTTCTTACCCTTGGTGGGGTTCACTACCATGTCGTTAGCACGGTTGTTGATCCCGATCAGCATGCCTTCGTAAACTTCCGTGGCGTGATCAATAATCAGCTTGCCGCGCTCTTGCAGTGCATACAGGGCGTAGGCGAGAGCTTTACCGTCGACCATGGAGACCAGCACGCCATTACGACGTTCGATGGACGCTTCAGGCTTCAGCGGGCCGTAGTGATCGAAACGGCTGGTGAGAATGCCGGTGCCGGAGGTCAGGGTCAGAAACTGGCCACGGAAACCGATCAAGCCGCGGGCCGGAATGATGAAGTCGAGGCGAACCCGTCCTTTACCGTCCGGCAGCATGTTGGTCATTTCACCTTTACGGTAGCCCAGCTCTTCCATGATTGAGCCCTGGTGCTGCTCTTCACAGTCGATGATGACTTCTTCGTAAGGTTCCTGCTTCTCACCGTCAATCTCTTTGATGATGACTTCTGGGCGGCCGACGGCCAGCTCAAAGCCTTCACGGCGCATGGTTTCGATCAACACCGATAGGTGCAGTTCGCCACGGCCAGACACCTTGAATTTCTCAGGGGTTTCGCCCTGTTCAACGCGCAGCGCCACGTTGTGAATCAGCTCTTGATCAAGACGATCCTTGATATTACGGCTGGTCACGAACTTGCCATCTTTACCGGCGAACGGTGAGTCGTTGACCTGGAAGGTCATCGACACGGTGGGTTCGTCAACGGACAGCGGGGGGAGCGCTGCAACATTGGCCGGATCGCACAGCGTATCGGAAATCGCCAGATCATCAATGCCGGTGATGCAGACGATATCGCCAGCGGTTGCTTCGTTGGTCTGAACGCGCTCCAGACCCATATGGGTCATGACCTGACCGATTTTGCCTTTACGCACATTGCCGTCAACGCCAATCACCGAGATCTGCTGGTTCGGTTTTACCGCGCCACGCTTGATGCGACCCAGGCCGATGACACCCACATAGCTGTTGTAATCCAGTGCCGAAATCTGCATCTGGAAAGGGCCGTCGAGTTCCACCTTGGGTGGCTCGACGATATCGACGATGGCTTGGAACATGGGGTCCATGTTGTCGGCCAATTCTTCAGGATCCATACCGGCAATGCCGTTCAAGGCAGAGCAGTAAATGATCGGGAAATCGAGCTGTTCGTCGGAAGCGCCCAGGTTGTCGAACAGATCAAAAATCTGGTCGATAACCCAGTCAGGGCGTGCACCGGGGCGGTCAATTTTGTTGACGACCACGATGGGCTTCAGGCCTTGGGCGAATGCTTTTTGCGTCACGAAGCGCGTTTGCGGCATCGGGCCATCAACGGCATCTACAAGAAGTAGGACCGAATCAACCATCGACATGACGCGCTCAACTTCACCACCGAAATCGGCGTGCCCAGGCGTATCCACAATGTTGATGTGGTAGTCGTTCCCTTGGCTGTCTTGCCATTGAATGGCCGTGTTCTTGGCCAAAATGGTAATGCCACGCTCTTTTTCCTGATCGTTTGAGTCCATGATGCGCTCTTGACCTTCTGCTTTACGGTCAAGAGTGCCGGACTGGCTCAGGAGTTTGTCGACCAGAGTGGTTTTACCATGGTCAACGTGGGCTATGATCGCGACGTTGCGCAGGTTATTAACCGCGCTGGAATTTTGCTGGTTTTGCATGCTGAGAGAGAACTCTTGTGAACACCCGTTTGTCCACGGGTCGGAAAATGCGGGTCGCAAGGGCTGGCAATTTGCCGACCATCTTGGCTCAGGGCTTGCGTCCAGCGGCTATTCTAGCATGTCGAAGGCTTCGCTGATATTACTGGAGCGCTTATCGACCTTGGTCGCCCTCAGGAAAGTTTTCGCAGCGAACCTCCATCCGCTAGAATAGCGCTTTTCCCATTGGGGCAGGAGCATGACCATCGGCAACCTGATGCGTTTGTTAAGCGATGGCGAGGTTCACTCTGGCGAGCAGCTGGGTGAAACGCTGGGTATTTCTCGTGCTGCGGTGTGGAAGCAGTTAAAAAAACTGGAGGCGCTGGGCGTTGAGCTAGTCGCCGTTAAAGGACGTGGCTATCGATTAGCGCAGCGGTTGGAGCCTTTGGAGGGCGCCAAAATCGTCGAGCGTTTGCCTGCTCAGGCACGCCATTACCTCGCACGCCTGTTTGTTGAAGATCAGTTACCTTCCAGCAATGAGTATTTGCGTCAGCGCTTTGAGCAGGGCGCAGGGCATGGTGAAGTGTGCTTGGTTGAGCTGCAAACGGCAGGGCGTGGGCGGCGCGGTCGTGTCTGGTCGACGCCGTGGGGGCAGAGTTTAATGCTCTCGCTAGGCTGGCGCTTTGAATCTGGCATCGCGGTGCTTGAAGGCCTGAGTTTGGCCGTCGGGGTTGTAGTGGCTCAGGTGCTAGAGCAGCATGGCGTGGCGCCCAAGTTAAAATGGCCCAACGATATCTTGCTCTCCGAGCAGGGCGATGCTGCCAGCGACGAGCTTGGCAAGCTGGCCGGCATTCTTATTGAAGTCACCGGGGATGCGGCAGGTCCCTGCGAGGTGGTGATCGGCATGGGCATGAATTTGTGGCTGCCTGCGGCTCAGCGAGCCGCCATTGATCAGCCGGTTGCGGCGCTGTTCGAGCGGTTGCCGGATATCTCGCGTAATCAGCTGGCCTCCGATGTTGTAGCCGGTCTATTGGCGATGCTGGCTGACTTTGAGCGCGTTGGCTTTAGCGCCTGGCAGGATGAGTGGAATCAACGTCATGCTTATGCAGGACTGCCTATTCGGGTGATCCAAGGGCAGCAGACCAGCGATGCCATCGCTGGGGAAGTAGATAAGAGTGGTAACCTTTGGGTTACCGAAAATGGTCACTCGCGACGCCTAGCCGGCGGTGAGATCAGCGTACGCAGGCGTTTATGATTCTGGACCTTGATATCGGCAACACGCTGTCAAAATGGCGGCTCAAGGATGCCGAGAGTAGCGAGATACGATCGCGCGGGGCGGTATGGACCCGTGAAGAGTGGCGACCAGGGGCTGACATCCCGGATCTTGATGTAGTGGAGGCTGTGCGTATTTCAAGCGTGGCCAGGGCGGCCGTGCTGGAAGAGACGGTTGCTTTACTGCGTCGCCGGGTGCGTCATGTGCACGTGGCACACTCAACCCATGAAGCGCTGGGGGTCGTCAACGGCTATGAGGAGCCAGGGCGCTTAGGCGTTGATCGGTGGATGGGGGCGCTGGCGGGCTATCAGTTAGCGGGCGGTTGCTGTGCGGTGGATTGTGGCAGTGCCATTACTATCGACTTTGTGTTGCCGGGCGGTAGCCATCTTGGTGGCTTTATTATCCCAGGGCTGCGCCTGATGAAGGAGAGCTTGAAGCTAGGCACCCGCAATGTGGCCATCGACCCAGAAAGCGAGGCGGATGAATTGCTAGAGCCAGGGCGGCGTACAGTTGATGCCGTCAATCATGGTATCTACATGGCGGCCGTCAGCGCGATTAATCGCATCTATAGTGAAGTCTGTGACCAGCAAGGGGTGGCGCTGCCAATGCTATTAACCGGTGGCGATGCCCGGGTTGTCTCGCGGGGGGTGCAAGTGCCTCATGCCGTGTGGCCGGACATGGTTTATGGCGGTTTAGAGGCCTGTTTTCCAATGACCTTTGCTGAGCGTGCAGGCAAAATGTCAGGCGCGCCGCGAGTGCCGGAGCCTGTGTCGCTCGAAAAGATTCGTGCGGGGCTTGCATTCTCAATGCTGCTTTGACAGAATGCAGCGCGTTCGAAGGCGAGGCGTGAGTGTCTTGCCATGTAGAATGCATTAATGTTGAAAGTGTTGGTAAGCTAAGCTTTTAATAGCTAAGACGATTATCAGGCTTGACACATTTTTGAGGGCTGGCATAATGTGCCGCCACGTTGGAGAGATTCCCGAGTGGCCAAAGGGAGCAGACTGTAAATCTGCCGCGAAAGCTTCGAAGGTTCGAATCCTTCTCTCTCCACCAGAATTAAGCTGCAACGATTTAATCGGTGCGGCTGAATGAAAAGCCGGTAGCGGGCATTGTCTACGATTTATAGCTTGGTAGAAGGTAAGGAGCTATAAGGCGGCGCGTAGCGGATTGTCATTCAAGACAGGTTCTGCGGGCGTAGTTCAACGGTAGAACCTCAGCCTTCCAAGCTGATGGTGCGGGTTCGATTCCCGCCGCCCGCTCCAGTTGATGTGTTTAGCTCATGTAGCTCAGGGGTAGAGCACACCCTTGGTAAGGGTGAGGTCGACGGTTCAATTCCGTCCATGAGCTCCATATTGCAGATAAAGCGAGCGAAGCTCGCTTTTTTTGTCTCTGCGTTCAGGTGGTATAAAATAGCGTCTGAGCGTAAAGAAGGGGTTGTCAGAAGTGGCGTTTTTCGCTACCATGGCGCCCGCTGTTGTATAGGCGGTTGAAAAGACGCTTATCAATAGGTGTAGTTGGTTGATGTAGATTGATAGACAGATAGTTGAAGTAAAAAATTGGTATAGAAAGCCAGTACGACGATACAGGCCAGTAGCTCAATTGGCAGAGCAGCGGTCTCCAAAACCGCAGGTTGGGGGTTCGATTCCCTCCTGGCCTGCCAACCTTCCCCAGGTTGGTATGTCTTTTTCCAAAATTCTTTTATCGTTCGCCGCACCCTTGAGGAGTCTCGTTTTTATGAAGCCTGGTTCTGTAAAACATGGCGCCGAGGTGCAACAGACGCGCCATGACGGGCTCAAATGGGCGGCGGTCGTAGCGCTGCTTGTCATTGCTGTCGTTGGTAATACCTATTTCGCCGATATTGGCCTGCTCTACCGCGTGCTAGGTGTAGTGGTGTTATGTGTGATTGCGGGTTTGATCGCGCTAACTACTACCAAAGGTCGTGATTTAGTAGAGCTTGCCAGAAGCGCCAAGAAAGAGATTCAGCGCGTTGTATGGCCGACCCGTGCCGAAACCATCCAAACCACTGCTATCGTGCTAGTGGCGGTTCTGGTGGTGGGGCTGATGCTGTGGTTGATCGACACTCTTCTTGGCTGGGCGATGTCCGGCGTCATTGGTTAGGAGCTTTCATGTCCAAACGTTGGTATGTCGTTCACGCTTATTCCGGCTTTGAAAAGCATGTCATGCGCTCTTTGATAGAGCGTGTGAAAATGTACGGTATGGAAGATCGCTTTGGCGAAATTCTGGTGCCGACCGAAGAAGTCGTTGAAATGCGTGACGGCAAGCGACGCAAGAGCGAGCGCAAATTTTATCCCGGCTACGTATTGGTCGAGATGGAAATGGCCGACGAAACATGGCACCTCGTCAATGAGACGCCGCGTGTTATGGGCTTTATCGGTGGAACAAAAGAGAAGCCAGCGCCAATCACTTCTCGCGAAGCAGATGCAATTTTGTTGCGCGTTAAGGATGGTACTGATAAGCCGCGTCCCAAAACGATGTTTGAGCCGGGCCAGTCAGTGCGCGTTGTTGACGGGCCGTTTGCCGATTTCAATGGTGTTGTCGAAGAAGTTAATTATGAAAAGAGCCGCCTGCATGTCAGCGTACTGATCTTCGGGCGCTCTACACCTGTTGAGTTAGAGTTCTCTCAGGTTGAGAAAGAATAATCTCTCAGGTTGAGAAAGCGTAAGTTTTGATTCGCGTAAGACGACTCAAAAGTCGTCTTGCTGGTACCGGGGAGCCTTCGGGCGCTATTACCCAATTGGAGCATAAACGATGGCCAAGAAAGTACAGGCTTATATCAAACTGCAGGTTGCTGCAGGTAAAGCCAATCCAAGTCCGCCGGTAGGCCCAGCGCTGGGTCAGCACGGCGTGAACATCATGGAATTCTGTAAGGCGTTTAACGCAGCGACTCAAGAAATTGAGCCGGGTCTGCCGACGCCAGTCGTGATCACTGTCTACTCTGACCGTAGCTTCACGTTCGTCACTAAGACGCCGCCTGCTGCCGTGCTGCTGAAGAAAGCTGCTGGTATCAAGTCCGGTTCTGGTGAGCCGAACAAGAAGAAAGTCGGCACCGTGACGCGTGAACAGCTCGAAGAGATCGCCAAAACGAAAGAGCCAGATTTAACGGCTGCGAATCTTGATGCCGCTGTGCGCACCATTGCTGGCAGTGCTCGCAGCATGGGCCTAAACGTGGAGGGTCTCTGATCATGGCTAAACTATCTAAGCGTGCGAAAATTATTCGCGAAAAAGTAGACGCCACCAAATCCTACTCTATTGAAGAAGCGGTAGCGCTGCTCTCCGAGCTGTCTACGGTTAAATTCAAAGAGTCAGTTGATGTCGCTATCAACCTTGGCGTTGACCCGCGTAAATCTGACCAAGTTGTGCGTGGCGCTACCGTCATGCCTAACGGTACGGGTAAAGATGTACGCGTTGCGGTCTTCACCCAGGGTGCCAATGCCGATGCCGCTAAAGAAGCCGGTGCCGACATCGTAGGTATGGACGACTTGGCTGAGCAAGTGAAAAAAGGCGTGATGGATTTTGACGTCGTTATAGCTTCGCCAGATGCCATGCGCGTTGTTGGTCAGTTGGGCCAGATCCTGGGTCCGCGTGGCCTGATGCCTAACCCGAAAGTTGGCACCGTAACGCCTGATGTGGCGACAGCGGTTAAAAATGCCAAAGCGGGCCAAGTGCGTTTCCGTACTGATAAAAACGGCATCATCCACACTACCCTGGGTAAAGTGGATTTTGACGTGGCAGCGATTAACGGCAACCTGGAAGCCCTGGTTGCTGACCTGAAGCGCCTCAAGCCGAGCGCGTCTAAAGGCATTTACTTCAAGAAAATGACTCTGTCCACTACCATGGGCCCGGGTTTAACAATCGATCACTCTGCTTTCGTGTAAAGCGAGTTATCGTTGGTTTTCTTTTAGGAACCGAGCAAGAACTTTGCGGTCCCCCGTTTGGTTATTGAAACTGGCCGGGGCATCGTCAAAGACCGCAGGTGCCGCGCTTAGTATGTACATTTAGCATTTTGTATATACAGGGGCGGCTTAATTGCCCTAGAAGCGCCTGCGCAGATGGTGTGGCCGCCAGTTGGTTAAGCTTAAAGCTTTCTGGTGAGCACCATCCCCAAGGCTTCCCGCGCTGCAGCGCTTTTTGCAAGGCAGGGCAGGAAGAGATGGTAACCACCGGAACCTTCTTGGGTTCCGGCACGAAGGAGTGATCACTGTGCCACTAGCACTTGAAGGCAAGAAAGCGATTGTTGCCGAGGTCAGTGAAGCGGCCAAGGGCGCACTCTCCGTCGTAGTTGCTGATTCTCGCGGCGTTACGGTTGGTAAAATGACCGATCTGCGCAAGCAAGCGCGTGAGAATGGTGTAGAGCTGCGTGTTGTTCGTAATACGCTGGCTCGCCGCGCTCTCGAGGGCACTCAGTGGGAGTGCTTAAACGATAGCTTCGTTGGTCCTACGTTGTTGGCTTTCTCTACTGATCATCCGGGCGCTGCCGCTCGTTTGTTCAAAGAGTTCGCCAAAACGGATAAGAACTTCGAAGTAAAAGCGTTGGCCTACGAAGGTGAGCTGATTCCGGCTGCTGACATCGACCGTCTGGCAACCCTACCGACTTACGACGAAGCAATTGCCAAGTTGATGTCGGTAATGAAAGAAGCCTCCGCTGGCAAGCTGGTTCGTACTCTGGCCGCTCTGCGCGACCAGAAGCAAGAAGCCGAAGCTGCTTAAGCAGCGTTTCTTGCAGGCGGCGTAAACGGTATGACGGTATAAGCCATCATCAACGCGCTGCTTGAACCGAGCAATGAATCCTGAGTCCTCGGCTGACCGAGACTCCCGCAAAGTTAGGAATGAAACAATGGCACTGTCTAAAGACGATATCATCAATGCTGTAGCCGACATGTCCGTAATGGAAGTTGTCGAGCTGATCGAAGCAATGGAAGAGAAATTCGGCGTTTCTGCAGCGGCTGCCGTAATGGCTGGCCCGGCTGCTGGTGGCGAAGTAGCTGAAGAACAGACTGAATTTGACGTCGTTCTGACCGCTGCTGGCGACAAGAAAGTTAACGTGATCAAAGCAGTACGTGAGATCACTGGCCTTGGCTTGAAAGAAGCTAAAGGTGCTGTTGACGGCGCTCCGGCGACCATCAAAGAAGGTCTGTCTAAGGACGACGCTGAAGCAGCTAAAGCTAAGCTGGAAGAAGCGGGCGCAACCGTCGAGCTCAAGTAATTATTGTGCGGACGGCTTTACGCGCTGCGTAAGCTTCCACGGCTGGCGGCGGGATATCCCGCTGCCGGCCTTTTTCTGTTGCAACTGATGTTTCATTATCGCAGTCGCAATAGAAACGTAGAAATAGTGTTATCGACTACAGTGTTATCGAACTAGATTTTCGACGGCGAGCTACCGATTTAGGAGCTTGCTGTCTGTGTCTGACGAAGCCCGCCGGGCAGCGATGACCACGCATCGGTCACCCATGGTGAACAAGCTGGGGAATACAGATGGCTTACTCATATACTGAGAAAAAACGCATCCGCAAGGATTTCGGCAAACTGCCCCAAGTGATGGATGTGCCTTACTTGCTGGCGATCCAGCTTGATTCCTATTACGACTTCCTCCAGCAAGATCGTTCGCCCGACGAGCGTCACGAAGTCGGTTTGCACGCGGCTTTTAAGTCCGTGTTTCCGATTGAGAGCTTCTCCGGTAATGCGGCGCTTGAGTATGTCAGCTACCGCTTCGGCACGCCGGCGTTCGATGTTAAGGAGTGCCAGCTGCGCGGCGTCACTTATTCCGCCCCGCTGCGCGTTAAGGTTCGCTTGATCATCTATGATCGCGACTCCTCAAACAAAGCAATCAAAGATATTAAAGAGCAGGAAGTCTACATGGGGGAAATCCCCCTGATGACCGAGAACGGTACCTTTGTTATCAACGGTACTGAGCGGGTTATCGTTTCCCAGCTCCACCGCTCGCCCGGTGTGTTCTTCGATCATGACAAAGGCAAGAGCCACTCTTCAGGTAAGCTGCTCTATTCAGCCCGCGTGATTCCTTACCGTGGTTCTTGGTTAGACTTTGAGTTTGACCCCAAAGACAACGTCTTTGTACGTATTGACCGTCGCCGCAAACTGCCGGCGTCGGTACTGATGCGTGCGCTGGGGATGAACACCGAAGAGATCCTGGCCGAGTTCTTTGAAACCAGTGTCTTCCACATTGAGAAATCCGGTTTCTCTGTGGAACTGGTGCCGTCGCGTCTGCGCGGCGAGACGGCTACTTTCGACATCAAAGATGGCGAAGGTAATGTGATCGTTGAAGAAGGACGTCGGATTACCCAGAAGCACATTCGTCAGCTTGAAAAAGCCGGCCTTGAGCGTCTGGATGTGCCGATGGAGTACCTGTTCGGCAAAACCCTGGCCAAAGATCAAATCGACTCTAAAACAGGCGAACTGATCTGTCCGTGTAACACCGAGATCACGCCAGAAGTGCTTGAGCGCATGGCGCAGGGCGGTATTACCCTGGTCGAAACGCTCTACACCAACGATCTTGACTGCGGTTCCTTCATTTCCGACACCCTGAAGCTGGATGCGACTAATTCCGCGCTTGAAGCGTTAGTCGAAATTTACCGCATGATGCGCCCCGGTGAGCCGCCGACTAAAGAGTCAGCCGAGACGCTGTTTAACAACCTGTTCTTCTCTGAAGACCGTTACGACCTCTCTGGCGTTGGTCGCATGAAGTTCAACCGTCGCCTGCGCCGTGATACTGACACGGGCTCCGGCGTACTGGATCGCAAGGACATCCTGGATGTGCTGCGCGAGCTGATCAATATCCGTAACGGCTTCGGTGACGTTGACGATATCGATCACCTGGGTAACCGTCGTATTCGCTGTGTGGGCGAAATGGCCGAGAACCAGTTCCGCGTTGGCTTGGTGCGTGTTGAGCGCGCCGTGAAAGAGCGTCTTTCCATGGCGGAAAGCGAAGGCCTGATGCCGCAAGACTTGATCAACGCCAAGCCGGTTGCGGCCGCGGTGAAAGAGTTCTTCGGTTCCAGCCAGCTTTCTCAATTCATGGATCAGAACAACCCGCTTTCGGAAGTGACCCACAAGCGTCGTGTGTCTGCACTCGGCCCCGGTGGTTTGACCCGTGAGCGCGCTGGCTTCGAAGTACGTGACGTTCACGCCACGCACTACGGGCGTCTATGCCCAATCGAAACGCCAGAAGGCCCGAACATCGGTCTGATTAACTCGCTGGCCACCTACAGCCACACTAACAGCTACGGTTTCCTTGAAACGCCGTACCGTAAAGTGGTTGATCGTCAGTTGACCGACGATATCGTTCACCTCTCGGCGATCGAAGAGGGCGACTTTGTTATCGCCCAGGCGTCAGCAGCGGTAGATGAGTCCAACAAACTAAGTGATGACCTGGTTCAGGTTCGTCACCGCGGTGAAACGACCTTTATGCGTCCTGAGCAAGTGACGCTAATGGACGTATCGCCACGTCAAGTCGTCTCCGTCGCAGCGGCATTGATTCCGTTCCTGGAGCACGATGACGCCAACCGTGCCTTGATGGGTTCTAACATGCAGCGTCAGGCGGTGCCGACCCTGCGTGCTGATAAGCCGTTGGTAGGTACGGGCATGGAGCGCTTTGTTGCCCGTGACTCCGGCGTCTGTGCGGTGGCCAATCGCGGCGGCGTGATTGATTCCGTGGATGCGCGTCGTGTGGTGGTACGGGTTAATGAAGATGAAATTATCGGCGGTGAAGCCGGTGTTGATATCTACAACCTGACCAAGTACACCCGCTCGAACCAGAACACCTGTATGAACCAGCGCCCCATCGTGCGGCCTGGTGACAACGTGGCGCGTGGCGATATTCTCGCCGACGGCCCGTCTGTCGACATGGGTGACCTGGCCCTTGGCCAGAACATGCGCATCGCATTTATGCCCTGGAACGGTTACAACTTCGAGGACTCGATCCTGCTTTCCGAGCGGGTCGTGCAAGAAGACCGTTTCACGACGATCCACATTCAGGAACTGACCTGTGTGTCTCGCGACACCAAGTTGGGCTCGGAAGAGATTACCTCCGATATCCCGAACGTGGGTGAGTCTGCGCTTTCCAAACTGGATGAGGCGGGCGTTGTTTACATCGGTGCTGAAGTTGGCCCCGGCGACATTCTGGTCGGTAAGGTGACACCGAAGGGTGAAACCCAGTTAACGCCAGAAGAGAAGCTGTTGCGTGCCATCTTTGGTGAGAAAGCGTCTGACGTTAAAGATACTTCCCTGCGTGCCCCGACCGGCATGAAAGGTACGGTCATCGACGTTCAGGTGTTTACTCGTGACGGCGTTGATAAAGACTCTCGCGCACTATCCATTGAGCGTACGCAGCTTGATGAAGTGCGTAAGGATCTGCAAGAGACGTACCGGATTGCTGAAGACGCCACGTTTGAGCGCCTACAGCGCACCCTTGATGGCCAAGCTGTCAATGGCGGCCCGAACCTCAAAAAAGGCGACGTGCTAGACGAGGCGTACCTGGATGAGCTGCCGCGTCAGCAGTGGTTCAAACTGCGCATGCAGGATGAGTCCTACAATGAGTTGTTGGCTCAGGCCGACGAGCAGCTTGAAAACCGTCGTAAAGAGATGGATGAGCGCTTTGAAGATAAGAAGCGCAAGCTGACCCAGGGCGATGACCTTGCTCCGGGCGTGCTGAAAATCGTCAAAGTCTATATGGCGGTTAAGCGTCGCATCCAGCCAGGCGACAAGATGGCGGGTCGTCACGGTAATAAAGGTGTTATCTCGGCAATTATGCCGATCGAAGACATGCCGTTTGATGAGAAGGGTGAGCCGGTCGACGTGGTGCTGAACCCGCTGGGTGTACCGTCGCGTATGAACGTCGGTCAGATTCTTGAAACCCACTTGGGTATGGCGGCACGTGGCTTGGGCGTCAAGATCGAAGCCATGCTGCGCGACGCACGCGGTCAGCAAGTCGCGGAGATTCGTGACTTCCTGGGGCAGATCTACAATACGCAAGGTACGCGTGTTGAAGATCTCGATTCCCTGACCGACGATGAGATTATCGCTCTGGCGAAGAACCTCAAAGGTGGTGTGCCGATGGCCACGCCGGTGTTTGACGGTGCCAAAGAGCACGAAATCAAACACCTGCTGAAGCTGGCGGACATCCCTGAATCGGGTCAGATGGCCCTGTTCGATGGCCGTACCGGTGACGCCTTTGATCGTCCGGTTACCGTCGGCTACATGTACATGTTGAAGCTTAACCACTTGGTAGACGACAAGATGCACGCGCGTTCTACCGGTTCTTACTCGCTGGTTACCCAGCAGCCCTTGGGTGGTAAGGCGCAATTCGGTGGTCAGCGCTTCGGTGAGATGGAAGTGTGGGCGTTGGAAGCATACGGCGCCGCATACACGCTACAAGAGATGCTCACCGTCAAGTCGGACGACGTCGAAGGCCGCACCAAGATGTATAAAAACATCGTGGATGGCGACCACACCATGCAGGCAGGCATGCCGGAATCCTTCAACGTACTGGTGAAGGAAATCCGCTCGCTGGGCATCGATATCGAGTTAGAGAGCTAGGAGCCGTCCCATGAAAGATTTGGTGAAAGTACTCAAATCGCAGTCTCAGTCCGAAGAGTTTGACGCGATCAAGATTACCCTGGCGTCGCCGGACATGATTCGCTCCTGGTCGTTTGGCGAGGTGAAGAAGCCTGAGACCATCAACTACCGTACCTTTAAGCCGGAGCGGGACGGTCTGTTCTGCGCCAAGATTTTTGGTCCGGTAAAAGACTATGAGTGCTTGTGCGGCAAATATAAGCGCATGAAGCACCGTGGTATTATCTGCGAAAAATGCGGCGTTGAAGTGACCAAGGCCGCCGTGCGTCGTGAGCGCATGGGGCACATTGAGCTGGCTTCTCCGGTTGCTCACATTTGGTTTTTGAAGTCACTGCCGTCGCGTATTGGCATGTTCCTCGATATGACCCTGCGTGATATCGAGCGCGTGCTGTACTTCGAAAGCTTTGTCGTGATCGATCCCGGCATGACCACGCTGGAGCGTGGTCAGCTGCTCAACGATGAGCAGTACTTCGAAGCATTAGAAGAGTTCGGCGATGACTTCGATGCCCGTATGGGTGCCGAAGCCGTTCAAGAGCTACTCAAAGATATCGATCTGGAAGAAGAGATTAACCACCTGCGTGAAGAAATTCCGCAGACCAACTCTGAAACTAAGATCAAGAAGCTTTCTAAGCGCCTGAAGCTGCTGGAAGCCTTCTACCACTCTGGCAATGCGCCGGCGTGGATGGTTATGGAAGTGCTGCCCGTGTTGCCGCCGGACCTTCGTCCGTTGGTACCACTGGACGGTGGCCGGTTCGCGACCTCTGATTTGAACGACCTTTACCGTCGCGTGATCAACCGTAACAACCGCTTGAAGCGTCTGCTTGACCTCAATGCGCCGGATATTATCGTGCGCAACGAGAAGCGGATGCTGCAGGAGGCGGTCGATGCACTGCTTGATAACGGCCGTCGCGGTCGTGCGATCACGGGCTCTAACAAGCGTCCGTTGAAATCGCTCGCCGATATGATCAAAGGTAAGCAGGGCCGTTTCCGTCAGAACTTGCTGGGTAAGCGTGTTGACTACTCGGGCCGTTCGGTCATTACCGTAGGTCCGACCCTGCGTCTGCACCAGTGTGGTTTGCCGAAGAAAATGGCGCTTGAGCTGTTCAAGCCGTTTATCTACTCCAAGCTACAGTCGCTGGGCTACGCTTCAACGATCAAAGCCGCCAAGAAGATGGTCGAGCGTGAGCTGCCGGAAGTGTGGGACATCCTCGCCGATGTTATCCGCGAACACCCGGTACTGCTTAACCGCGCACCCACGCTGCACCGTCTGGGTATCCAGGCGTTTGAGCCGCTGTTGATCGAAGGTAAAGCGATCCAGCTACACCCGCTGGTATGTGCCGCCTACAACGCCGACTTTGACGGTGACCAGATGGCGGTACACGTACCGCTGACCCTGGAAGCCCAGCTTGAAGCGCGTGCGCTGATGATGGCCACCAACAACGTGCTGTCGCCCGCTAACGGCGAGCCGATCATCGTGCCGTCGCAAGATGTTGTTCTGGGTCTTTACTACATGACCCGCGAAAAGATCAACGCCAAAGGCGAAGGCATGGTGTTCTCTGACCTTAACGAGGTCGAGCGCGCGTTTGGTACCCAGTCTGTATCGCTGCACGCCCGGGTCAAAGTGCGTCTGGACGAAATCGATATCGAAGAAGAGAGCGGCGAGCGCAGCTTCCACCGCCGTATTTACGATACGACGGTAGGCCGTGCACTGCTGTTCCGCATTCTTCCGGAAGGTGTCCCCTTCGCGCTGATCGATCAGCCGATGAAGAAGAAGGCGATCTCCAGCCTGATCAACGAAGTCTATCGTCGTGCCGGCCTTAAGCCGACCGTCATCTTCGCTGACCAGCTGATGTACACCGGCTTTCGCTTGGCGACTTGGTCTGGTGCCTCTATCGGTGTTAACGACTTCGTTATCCCCGAAGCGAAAACCGAAATCGTTGACGCGGCGGAAGCCGAAGTTAAAGAGATCGAAGACCAGTTCTCTTCTGGCCTAGTAACAGCGGGTGAGAAGTACAACAAGGTTATCGATATCTGGTCGAAGGCGAACGATAAAGTCGCTAAGGCGATGATGGTCGGCATCTCGAAAGAGACCGTTATCGATCGTGATGGCAACGAGGTTGAGCAAGATTCGTTCAACAGCGTCTTTATCATGGCCGACTCCGGTGCTCGTGGTTCGGCTGCCCAGATTCGTCAGCTTGCTGGTATGCGTGGCCTGATGGCCAAGCCGGATGGCTCGATCATTGAAACGCCGATCGTCGCCAACTTCCGTGAAGGTCTGAACGTACTGCAGTACTTCATCTCGACTCACGGTGCACGTAAAGGTCTGGCGGATACGGCCCTGAAAACGGCCAACTCCGGTTACCTGACGCGTCGTTTGGTCGATGTGGCGCAAGATTTGGTTATCACTGAGGTTGATTGTGGTACCGAAAATGGCTTGACACTGCACCCGATCATCGAAGGCGGCGACATCATTGTACCGCTCTCCCAGCGTGTACTAGGTCGCGTGGTTGCGCAGGATGTCGTGCATCCGGGCAGCGGCGAAGTATTGATCGCTAAAGGGACATTGCTCGACGAGAAGTGGTGTGCAGAGCTCGACACCATGGGCGTCGACGAAATTATCGTACGCTCCACGATTACTTGTGAGACCGCACATGGCGTGTGTGCCTCCTGTTACGGCCGTGACTTGGCCCGTGGCCACCAGGTCAACATCGGTGAAGCTGTCGGCGTTATCGCTGCCCAGTCAATTGGTGAGCCGGGTACCCAGCTGACCATGCGTACCTTCCACATCGGCGGCGCAGCATCGCGTTCATCAGCCGTGGATAGCGTACAAGTGAAGCACGGCGGCAAGGTTCGCCTGCACAACATCAAGCATGTTGAGCGTGGTGACGGCAAGCTAGTGGTGGTCTCTCGTTCGAGCGCCTTGGCTGTTGCGGATGACCATGGTCGTGAACGCGAGTACTACAAGCTGCCCTACGGCGCCGAACTCTCGGTACGCGACGGTGACGTCGTGGATGCCGGTGCCATAGTCGCCAAGTGGGACCCGCACACGCACCCGATCGTTGCCGAAGTAGAGGGTAAGGCGCAGTTCATCGATCTTGACGAAGGTGTCACCATGCACCGTAGCGTCGATGAGATGACTGGCTTGTCCTCTATTGAGGTGATCGAGTCTGCAGCGCGCCCCATGGCTGGTCGCGATAAGCGCCCGATGGTTATGCTGCAAGACAGCGCTGGTGAGTATGTTTCCGTATCCGGTTCCAACACGCCGGTGCAGTACTTGCTGCCAGGCAACTCGATTATTTCGGTCGACGATGGTGTCACTATCGGTGTGGGTGAAGTCGTTGCCCGTATCCCGGTAGAAGCCTCGGCGAACAAAGATATCACCGGTGGTCTGCCACGCGTTGCTGACTTGTTTGAGGCGCGTAAGCCGAAAGAGTCGTCTATCCTGGCGGAAATCAGCGGTGTCGTTAGCTTTGGTAAAGAGACTAAAGGCAAGCGTCGCCTGATGATTACCCCGGAATCCGGCGATCCGTTTGAAGCCTTGATTCCGAAGTGGCGTCAAATTGCCGTCTTTGAAGGCGAAACGGTTGAGAAGGGGGAAGTCATTTCTGATGGCCCGAGCAACCCCCATGACATCCTGCGTTTATTGGGTGTTGAGGAGCTCGCCAAGTACATTACGGCAGAAGTACAAGACGTTTACCGTCTCCAGGGCGTTGGTATCAACGATAAGCACATTGAAGTGATTGTGCGTCAGATGCTGCGTAAGGTAGAGATTGCTGATTCAGGCGACTCTGATTTCATCACGGGCGATCAAGCCGAGCTTGTGCGTGTGCTGGAACAGAATGAACGTCTTGAAAAAGAGAAGAAATTCCCAGCCAAGTACCAACGCATGTTGCTGGGTATTACTAAGGCCAGCTTGGCCACTGAGTCGTTCATTTCCGCGGCCTCCTTCCAGGAGACTACCCGGGTACTGACCGAAGCAGCGGTGACCGGCAAGCGCGATTACCTGCGCGGCCTGAAAGAAAACGTGGTGGTTGGTCGTCTAATACCAGCAGGTACGGGCTTGACTCACCACGCAGAACGTCGTCGCAAGCGCGAAGGCGTTGAGCAACTGTTCAATCCCTCGGCGACCGAGGTAGAGCAGGAGCTAGGTGCCCAGTTAACCGCTCTCGACTCTGACGACGAGCTGTAAATTTGGTGCTTAAAACAAGCAGTAAAATTAGTAAGTAGCATAAGTTGCTGACCTAAAAACGTCACCTTGCTGGTAAAACCGCCAGCAAGGCTTGACGGCACCTAGGGTCAGCCTTTAGAATGCGCAGCCTTTAACAGTGGGGTGGGTGCGCCCGCATCCGCTGCACGTATTTGTTAAAAAGGCTACTTGTTGAAAGACAAGGCAACCATTGGAGTCAGCTAAACACCATGGCAACGATTAATCAGCTAGTGCGCAAGCCGCGCAAGCGCCCCGTCACTAAAAGTGACGTGCCCGCGCTGCAGGCCTGTCCGCAAAAGCGCGGCGTATGTACGCGCGTTTACACTACTACCCCGAAGAAGCCGAACTCGGCCCTGCGTAAGGTTTGCCGTGTGCGCCTTACCAACGGTTTCGAAGTGTCTTCTTACATCGGTGGTGAAGGTCACAACCTTCAAGAACACTCTGTCGTTTTGATTCGTGGCGGTCGTGTAAAGGATTTACCAGGTGTGCGTTATCACACCGTTCGTGGCGCCCTTGACACCTCTGGCGTTCAAAATCGTCGTCAGGGTCGTTCTAAATACGGTACTAAGCGTCCTAAGTCCTAATAAGGCTGGGGTAGCTGTATAGCATGGCCGATTTTATTGGGTGTGCTGAGTAGCGATTATCACGAATTTGACGGTCTGATAAGAGTAAGGTCGGGCGACGCTTTGTCTTAGTACAAGCTCATGAGTTCCGGGTTTACCTGAAAGATCCTTAATTGAGGGCTTATCATGCCTAGAAGAAGAGTAGTAGCTAAACGCGAAATCCTGCCGGATCCTAAGTTCGGAAGTGAGCGTCTGGCGAAGTTCATGAACCACCTGATGGTCAGCGGCAAAAAGTCCATAGCTGAGCGTATCGTCTACGGTGCGTTGGACAAGGTTGCCGATCGTAGTAAAGAAGATCCGCTGGAGATCTTCGACAAAGCGCTGGAAGCCATCCAGCCCATGGTCGAAGTGAAGTCGCGCCGCGTTGGTGGTGCGACCTATCAGGTGCCGGTTGAAGTACGTCCGTCTCGTCGCCAAGCGCTAGCAATGCGCTGGCTGGTAGACGCGGCGCGTCGTCGCGGTGAGAAAACCATGGTGCAGCGTCTAGCAGGCGAAATGCTGGATGCCGCGGAAGGTAAAGGTTCTGCCGTTAAGAAGCGCGAAGACGTGCATCGCATGGCAGAAGCCAACAAGGCCTTCTCGCACTACCGTTTCTAAAATCGGTGTTTCTAGAAACTGCGTTTCTAAGCACGGCGTTTTTAAGTACGGCTTTATGGTTTTTATATGCACGTTGTTCAGCATGGCGAAGTGTTTGCTGAGTCGCGTTGTTGCAACGCATTAGTTGCAATACCCAGCCGCTACCATGCAGTGGTAGCGGCGGACGCATAAGCCTCGCTTGCATACGTCGCTAAATTAACGAGCATCGCCAACAAACGGGAGTTTCACCGTGGCACGCAAGACTCCACTAAATCGCTATCGTAATATCGGTATCGTCGCTCACGTTGACGCGGGTAAGACTACGACGACTGAGCGGGTACTGTTCTACACCGGCCTTTCCCACAAAGTGGGCGAAGTGCACGACGGTGCTGCGACCATGGACTGGATGGAGCAGGAGCAGGAGCGTGGTATCACTATCACCTCAGCTGCAACTACCTGTTTCTGGCAGGGCATGAACAAGCAGTTCCCCGAGCACCGTATTAACATTATCGATACCCCAGGGCACGTTGACTTCACGATCGAAGTTGAGCGTTCTTTGCGCGTACTTGATGGCGCGGTTGTTGTACTGTGCGGTTCTTCCGGCGTTCAGCCGCAGACCGAAACTGTATGGCGCCAGGCCAATAAGTACGAAGTGCCGCGCATGGTCTTTGTCAACAAAATGGACCGTACCGGTGCTGATTTCTTCATGGTTGTCGACCAGTTGAAAGAGCGTCTGGGTGCTAATGCTGTGCCGATCCAGATTAACTGGGGCACGGAAGAAGACTTTAAAGGTGTTATCGACCTTATTCAGATGAAAGCCATCCTGTGGGATGAAGAAAGTCTGGGTATGACCTATGACCTCGTGGATATTCCTGCTGAGCTACAAGAAACAGCAGAAAAGTATCGCGAAGAGATGGTCGAGGCTGCTGCCGAAGGCTCTGATGAGCTGATGGAGAAATACCTTGAAGGCGGCGAGCTAACGATTGAAGAGATCAAAGCTGGTCTGCGTGCGCGCACTCTGGCTAACGATATCGTTCTGGTTACCTGTGGTTCTGCCTTTAAGAACAAGGGTGTTCAGGCCGTGCTGGATGGCGTTATCGAATTCATGCCTTCGCCGACAGAAGTTAAGGCGATCGAAGGTGAGTTGGATGATAAAAACGGCACCGTTGATACCCGTGAAGCGGACGACAGTGCACCGTTTGCGGCGTTGGCATTTAAAATCGCCACCGACCCCTTCGTTGGTACGCTGACCTTTATCCGCGTCTACTCGGGCGTTCTGAAATCTGGCGACGGTGTTTATAACTCCGTTAAGCAGAAGAAGGAGCGCGTTGGCCGTATCGTTCAGATGCACGCCAACTCCCGTGAAGAGATCAAAGAAGTACTGGCGGGCGATATCGCCGCTTGTATCGGTCTCAAGGACGTCACCACCGGTGATACCCTGTGCGACATCGATAACAAAATTGTTCTCGAGCGTATGGAGTTCCCGGATCCGGTTATCTCGGTTGCTGTAGAGCCTAAATCTAAGGCAGACCAAGAGAAGATGGGTGTCGCTCTGGGCAAGCTTGCTCAGGAAGATCCCTCCTTCCAGGTTAAAACCGACGAAGAAACCGGCCAGACGATTATTTCTGGTATGGGTGAGCTTCACCTGGACATCCTCGTTGACCGTATGCGTCGCGAGTTTAAGGTTGAAGCCAATATCGGTAAGCCGCAGGTTGCCTATCGCGAAACGATTCGCGGCAGCATTGAGCAAGAAGGCAAGTTCGTGCGTCAGTCCGGTGGTCGTGGTCAGTACGGTCACGTTTGGCTACGTATTGAACCGCTGACTAAAGAAGAGAAGGGTGAAGGCGAAGATGAAATCTTCTTCAAATTCACTTCTGAAATCGTGGGTGGTGCGGTTCCGAAGGAATACGTTCCCGCGGTTGAGAAGGGTGCTTACGAGCAGCTCAAAAACGGTGTCATCGCGGGTTACCCGATGATCGACGTTAAAGTGTCGCTGTTCGACGGCTCCTTCCACGACGTGGACTCCAACGAGACTGCGTTTAAGATTGCTTCTTCTATGGCAGTGAAAGAAGGTGCCAGGAAGGCCAAGGCCGTGCTGCTGGAGCCGGTGATGAAGGTCGAAATCGTGACCCCCGAAGAATTTATGGGTGACGTCATGGGCGACCTGAGCCGTCGTCGCGGCTTGGTGCAGGGCATGGATGACTCTTCTTCTGGTAAAGTCATTCGTGCAACGGTGCCACTGGGCGAGATGTTCGGTTATGCAACCGATCTGCGCTCACAAACCCAGGGCCGTGCGAGCTACTCTATGGAGTTCTCGAAGTACGACGAGGCGCCCTCCAGCGTCGTTGAAGCCGTCATCAATCAAAACGGTTAACCGTTAGCTAACGTAAAGAGGTTATAGCAGTGGCTAAGGAAAAATTTGAACGTTCCAAACCGCACGTCAACGTCGGCACCATTGGTCACGTCGACCACGGTAAAACGACCCTGACAGCGGCCCTAACCCGCGTGTCTGCTGAGGTTTTCGGCGGCGACTGGCGTGAATTTGATACCATCGATAACGCTCCTGAAGAGCGCGAGCGCGGTATCACGATCGCTACTTCCCACGTGGAATATCAGTCTGAAGAGCGTCACTACGCTCACGTTGACTGCCCAGGACACGCTGACTACGTCAAGAACATGATCACCGGTGCTGCGCAGATGGACGGCGCGATCCTGGTATGTTCTGCCGCAGACGGCCCGATGCCGCAAACTCGCGAGCACATCCTGCTGTCTCGTCAGGTTGGCGTACCGTTCATCGTTGTGTTCCTGAACAAAGCGGACATGGTCGATGACGAAGAGCTGCTCGAGCTGGTAGAAATGGAAGTTCGCGAACTTCTAGACCAGTACGACTTCCCGGGCGACGACACGCCGATCATCACTGGTTCTGCCTTGATGGCGCTGAACGGTGAAGATGAGAACGGCATGGGTACTACTGCGGTAGCTAACCTGATCAAAGCTCTGGACGAGTACATTCCTGAGCCGGAGCGTGCTATCGACCAGCCGTTCCTGATGCCGATTGAAGACGTGTTCTCTATCTCTGGTCGCGGTACTGTTGTTACCGGTCGTGTAGAGCGCGGCATCGTTAAAGCGGGCGAAGAAGTGGAAATCGTGGGTATCCGCGACACCACCAAAACGATCGTTACCGGTGTTGAAATGTTCCGTAAACTGCTCGACGAAGGTCGTGCTGGTGAGAACGTTGGCGCCCTGCTGCGTGGTACTAAGCGTGATGACGTCGAGCGTGGCCAAGTATTGGCCAAGCCGGGCACCATCAACCCGCACACTACCTTCGAAGCAGAAGTTTACGTACTGTCCAAAGAAGAGGGTGGTCGTCACACGCCTTTCTTCAAGGGCTACCGTCCCCAGTTCTACTTCCGTACCACCGATGTAACCGGTACTTGTGAACTGCCGGAAGGCGTTGAAATGGTCATGCCGGGTGACAACGTTCAGATGGTTGTTACCTTGATCGCTCCGATCGCAATGGACGAAGGTTTGCGCTTCGCTATTCGTGAAGGCGGCCGTACTGTCGGTGCTGGCGTTGTGGCCAAGATCGTCAAGTAAGCTACATGCTTGAATGATGAAGGGGGCTCTGATGAGCCCCCTTTTCTGCGCACCAACAGCAAATGTTTGACATGGGCTTTTGGCGTGCCTATAATGCGCATCCTTTGAATGCGTGGGTAGACGGCTCGCGCCGTCGACATCCATTGGAGTTTAAGGCAAATGCAGAACCAAAAGATTCGCATTCGGTTGAAAGCATTCGACCATCGCCTGATCGATCAGTCCACAGCGGAAATTGTTGAAACTGCTAAGCGTACTGGTGCTCAGGTTCGTGGCCCGATCCCGCTGCCGACCAATCGCGAGCGTTACACCATCCTGATCTCGCCGCACGTCAACAAAGATGCGCGTGACCAGTATGAGATTCGTACGCACAAGCGTGTGCTCGACATTGTTGAGCCGACCGAGAAAACTGTTGACGCTTTGATGAAGCTTGATCTCGCCGCAGGCGTAGACGTGCAAATCAAACTCAACTAATTACACTAGTCACTTTGCGGCCCAGCGCTCATCGCTCTTTATAAAGAGTTGGCATGAGCAGCAGCCGCCGCGCCGTGAGGCGCCATACAATGTGCTAGTGGAATGCTCTGGAAAGGGCAGCCATAGCGGGTGATAGCCCCGTACACTATAGGAGACTGAGTATGACTATCGGTTTAGTCGGTAAAAAGGCCGGGATGACCCGTGTCTTTACCGAAGACGGCGCGTCTGTGCCCGTAACCGTTATTGAAGTTGATCCTAATCGTGTTACACGCGTTAAATCTGTCGAATCTGACGGTTACGCAGCGATTCAGGTCACATCTGGCTCTCGCAAAGCGAAGCACCTCACCAAAGCGCAAGCGGGTCAGTTTGCCAAGGCGGGTGTTGAAGCTGGTCGTGCACTGATGGAATTTCGTCTTGCAGAAGGCGAAACAATTCCTGAAGTGGGCGGCGAAATCACCGTATCCCTCTTCGAAGCTGGTCAAATGGTTGACGTGACTGGCACCTCTAAGGGTAAAGGCTTCCAGGGTGCTGTTAAGCGCTGGAATTTCCGTACCCAAGACATGACTCACGGTAACTCTCTGTCGCATCGCGCGCCGGGTTCTATCGGCATGTGTCAGACTCCGGGTCGCGTTTTCAAAGGCAAAAAGATGGCCGGTCAAATGGGTAACGCCCGTTGCACCGTGCAGAGCCTTGAGATCGTCCGTGTCGACGCCGAGCGTAACCTGCTGCTGATTAAAGGCGCCGTACCGGGTGCTCCCGGTAGTGACGTTATCGTTCGCAGCGCCGTGAAAGCAGGCTGAAGGGGATAATTACCAATGAATCTGAATCTTGCTGCAGGCGCGGGTACCGTTGAAGTAGCCGACGCCACTTTTGGCAAAGAATTCAACGAAGCGCTTGTTCACCAGGTTGTCACTGCCTATTTGGCGGCTGGTCGTCAGGGAACCCGCGCACAAAAGAGTCGTTCCGACGTTCGTGGCGGTGGTAAGAAGCCGTGGCGTCAGAAAGGCACCGGTCGTGCACGTGCCGGTACCATCCGCTCTCCGCTATGGCGTAGTGGTGGCGTAACCTTCGCGGCGCGTCCGCAAGACTACACCCAGAAGGTTAACCGCAAGATGTACCGTGCAGCGATGCGCTCCATCTTGTCTGAGCTGGTACGTCAAGAGCGTTTAGTCGCGATTGAAGAGTTCGTCGTCGATGCGCCTAAGACCAAGCAGGTAGCTGCCAAGCTGAAAGAGCTCAACCTTGAAAAAGTGTTGATCGTCACTGAAGAAATCGACGAGAAGCTCTATTTGGCCGCACGCAACCTTCCCCACGTTGACGTGGTGGATGTCGCGGCAGCTGACCCGGTAAGCCTGGTAGCCTTTGATAAGGTCCTGATTACCGTCTCCGCCCTGCGTAAATTCGAGGAGAAGCTGGCATGAACCAGGAACGCGTATTTAAGGTTCTGCTTGGGCCGCACGTGACCGAAAAGGCCGCAATGGCAGCCGAGCGCAACCAGTACGTTTTCAAGGTAGCATCTGATGCTACCAAGCCCGAGATCAAAAAGGCCGTTGAAGCACTCTTCGGCAAAAAGGTCGGTAGTGTTCAGGTTCTGAACATGAAGGGTAAAACAAAGCGTACTGCGAACGGCGTTGGCCTGCGTAAGGGTTACCGCAAAGCGTATGTGACCCTGGCTGCGGGTGAAACGCTCGAAGACTTCTCTGGCGCCGAATAAGGGCAGGAGTACGGATAATGGCAATCGTCAAGACCAAACCCACTTCCGCCGGTCGTCGCCACGTCGTCAAGATCGTTGGCGAGGAACTGTTTAAAGGCCGTGCCTATGCACCGCTTTTGGAAAAACAGTCCAAGTCCGGCGGCCGGAATAACTACGGTCGTATCACCACCCGCCACGTGGGCGGTGGTCATCGTCACCACTATCGGTTGATCGATTTCAAGCGTACCAAGGATGGCATTCCTGCCACCGTTGAGCGCCTGGAGCACGATCCCAACCGCAGTGCGCACATTGCACTGCTGAAGTATGCCGATGGTGAACGTCGTTACATCATTGCACCGAAAGGTGTCAGCGCGGGTGACGTGCTGGAATCTGGTGTTAACGCGTCAATCAAGAAAGGCAATGCCTTGCCGCTGCGTAACGTTCCGCTGGGTTCTACGGTGCACTGCATCGAACTCAAGCCGGGCAAAGGTGCGCAGATTGCTCGCAGTGCCGGTACAAGCGCCCAGTTGGTTGCTCGTGAAGGTAACTATGCCACCTTGCGTCTTCGCTCTGGCGAAATGCGTAAAGTGTTGGCCGAGTGCCGCGCGACGTTGGGTGAAGTGAGCAACTCTGAGCACAGCCTGCGTCAACTTGGCAAGGCCGGTGCGAAGCGCTGGAGAGGCGTGCGTCCGACTGTTCGCGGTGTCGCGATGAACCCAGTCGATCACCCACACGGTGGTGGCGAAGGCCGCACCAGTGGTGGTCGTCACCCGGTATCCCCATGGGGTGTGCCGACTAAGGGTCACAAGACGCGTAAGAACAAGCGCACCGACAAGCTGATCATTCGTCGTCGTAATAAGACGCGTTGATCTAAATTGCCAAGACATTAAGAGGTAACGGCTGTGCCACGTTCACTAAAGAAAGGTCCCTTCATTGACCTTCATCTTTTGAAGAAGGTAGAGGCTGCAGTGGAGAAGAGCGATCGCAAACCAATTAAGACTTGGTCGCGTCGTTCTATGATCCTGCCCAATATGGTAGGCCTCACTATCGCGGTCCATAATGGTCGCCAACACGTCCCGGTGCACGTCTCCGAGGAAATGGTTGGCCACAAATTGGGCGAATTCGCTGCTACTCGCACTTATCGCGGGCATGCGGCGGATAAAAAAGCCAAACGGTAAGCCAGAGAGGATTGAGAGATGGAAGTCACAGCTAAGCTGCTTGGCGCTCGTTTATCCGCCCAGAAGGCCCGTTTGGTGGCTGACCAGGTGCGCGGTAAACCTGTCGCCGAGGCACTCGACCTGCTGACCTTCTCACCGAAGAAGGCTGCCAAGCTGGTTAAGAAGGTGCTGCAATCCGCGATTGCAAATGCGGAAGAAAATAACGGCATGGATATTGACGAGCTGCGTGTCTCGACCATCTGCGTCGATGAGGGCATGACGCTCAAGCGTATCAAGCCGCGTGCCAAGGGGCGTGCGGATCGTATCTTGAAGCGCACGTGCCACATCACCGTCAAGGTAGCCGAGAAGTAGGAGTCGACCGATGGGTCAGAAAGTCAATCCAACAGGCATTCGACTGGGCATCGTCAAAGACCATGCTTCTGTCTGGTATGCTGAGCGCGGCGCTTACGCCGATAAGCTCAATAACGATCTCGAAGTGCGTAGCTTCCTGGAAGAGCGTCTTAAAAGCGCCTCTGTTAGCCGCATCCACATCGAGCGTCCGGCGAACAATGCCCGCATCACCATTCACACTGCCCGTCCGGGTATCGTGATTGGTAAGAAAGGTGAAGATGTCGACCGTTTGCGTCGCGATCTCACCCAGATGATGGGTGTTCCCGTGCATGTGAACATCGAAGAAGTTCGCAAGCCGGAGCTGGATGCCAAGCTAGTCGCTGCTAACGTAGCGGGTCAGCTTGAGCGTCGCGTTATGTTCCGTCGTGCTATGAAGCGCGCGGTACAGAACGCAATGCGTCTTGGCGCTGGTGGCATCAAGATTCAGCTGTCAGGTCGTCTTGGTGGCGCTGAAATCGCACGTACCGAATGGTACCGCGAAGGTCGCGTTCCGCTGCACACGTTGCGTGCGGATATCGACTACGCCACTTACGAAGCTCACACCACCTATGGCGTTATCGGCGTCAAAGTGTGGATCTTCAAGGGTGAAATCCTCGGCGGTATCGAGGAAGTACGTGCCAAGGCCAAACAGCCTGCCGGCAACGCGCCCAAGAAGAAAGGTTCCAGGTAAGGGGAGAGCGAGTCGATGTTACAGCCCAAGCGTATGAAATTCCGCAAGATGATGAAAGGCCGCAACCGTGGCCTGGCGCATCGCGGAAGCAAGATCAGCTTCGGGGAATACGGCCTTAAAGCTACTGGTCGCGGCCGCATCACTGCGCGTCAGATCGAAGCAGGCCGTCGTGCGATCACACGTCACGTAAAGCGTGGCGGTAAGATTTGGATCCGCGTATTCCCTGATAAGCCGATCTCCAAGAAGCCGCTCGAAGTTCGTATGGGTAAAGGTAAAGGTTCTGTTGAGTACTGGGTTGCCCAGATCCAACCGGGTCGGGTCCTGTATGAAATTGAAGGCGTGTCGGAAGAGCTCGCTCGTGAAGCGTTTGAGCTTGCCGCACAGAAAATGCCCTTATCCACCACCTTTGCGAAACGGACGGTGATGTGATGAAAGCCCAGGAAATTCGTGAAAAGTCCGCAGGAGAGCTCCAGGAGCAACTCCTCGAACTCCTCCGCGAGCAGTTTAACCTGCGCATGCAGAAGGCCACTGGCCAACTGAGCCAGACTCATCTGCTCAAGCAGGTCCGCCGGGATATCGCCCGCGTTAAGACTTTGCTCAACGAGAAGGCAGGTGATTGAGATGGCCGAAGAAAACACAAAGCGTACGCTCACCGGTAAAGTGGTGAGCGATAAGATGGACAAGTCCATCGTCGTCATGATCGAGCGGCGCGAGCGTCACCCGATCTACGGAAAATACGTTAAGCGCTCCACCAAGCTGCACGCCCATGATGAGGCGAACCAGGCTAAGGCAGGCGATACGGTCTCTATTCAAGAGTGCCGTCCGCTTTCCAAGAAAAAAGCTTGGACGCTGGTCGAGGTGGTTGAACACGCCAAGGGGTAATCCCAAGGCTTGTCAATCAGTGCAGTCAGATTAGGTTTGGAGAAAACCGATGATTCAGACTCAGACAATGCTGGATGTCGCCGACAACAGCGGAGCGCGCCGGGTGCAGTGCATCAAGGTGTTAGGCGGATCACACCGTCGTTACGCTCGCGTTGGTGATATCATCAAGGTCACGGTTAAGGAAGCGATTCCGCGTGGCAAGGTCAAAAAAGGCCAGGTGCTAAAAGCGGTCGTGGTCCGGACCCGTAGTGGCGTCCGTCGTCCCGACGGTTCGCTCATCCGTTTCGATGGAAATGCGGCAGTTTTGTTGAATAACACCAACGAACAGCCCATCGGTACCCGTATTTTTGGGCCGGTGACTCGTGAACTTCGTAATGAAAAGTTCATGAAGATCATTTCCTTAGCGCCTGAAGTGCTGTAAGGAGCGAGGCGGATATGCAAAAGATCAAACGTGACGATGAAGTCATCGTCATCGCCGGGAAGGATAAAGGCAAACGTGGCACCGTTAAGCGGGTATTAGAAAACCGCTTCTTGGTGTCCGGTGTGAACATGATTAAACGTCACACCAAGCCAAATCCCATGGCGGGAAATCAGGGCGGTATCGTCGAGCGTGAGGCTCCGATTCACGCGTCCAACGTAGCCATCTTCAATTCGGAGACCGGTAAGGCGGATCGCGTCGGCTTCCAAGTGAAGGAAGACGGTACCAAGGTACGTATCTACAAGTCGACGCAGACGCAGATCGACGCCTAACGCGAGTCGGGTAGCAAAATGGCGAACTTGAAAGAACGTTATCAAAACGAGGTAGCAGCTCAACTCAAAGAAGAGTTCAGCTATGCCAACGTTATGCAGGTACCCCGGATCACGAAAGTGACTCTGAACATGGGTATCGGCGAAGCAGTCAACGATAAAAAGTTGATTGACAATGCCATCGGCGATCTAGAGAAGCTCTCTGGTCAAAAACCGTTGGTGACCAAGGCACGTAAGTCCATCGCGGGCTTTAAGGTACGTGAAGGTTGGCCAATCGGTATTAAGGTGACCCTGCGCGCTGAGCGCATGTGGGACTTCCTGGACCGCTTGGTTTACATCGCGATTCCCCGCGTGCGTGACTTCCGTGGTCTTAACCCGAAGTCTTTTGACGGTCGCGGCAATTACTCCATGGGTGTGCGTGAGCAGATCATCTTCCCGGAGATCGAGTATGATAAGATCGATCGTATCCGAGGGTTGGACGTCACTATCACTACTACCGCCAAAACCGACGAGGAAGGTCGTGCGCTACTAACCGCACTGAACTTCCCCTTCAAGAAATAAGGGTTGGATCATGGCTAAGAAAAGTATGATAGAGCGTGAGCTTAAGCGTACGCAGCTGGTGGCAAAGTATGCCACCAAGCGCGCAGAGCTTAAGAAAATCATCTCGGATGTGAACACGTCTGAGGAAGACCGCTTCGAGGCGACGCTGAAGCTGCAGCAATTGCCGCGTGACTCAAGCCCGGTACGTCAGCGTAACCGCTGCCGTATCACCGGTCGTCCGCACGGTTTTTACAACAAGTTCGGCCTCGGCCGTAACAAGCTGCGTGAAGCCGCCATGCGTGGCGACGTTCCTGGTCTTAAAAAGTCCAGTTGGTAACGCCACGTAGTATCATCAGGAGCGCACATTAAATGAGCATGCAAGACACTCTGGCGGATATGTTTACCCGTATCCGCAATGCGCAGATGGCCACCAAGGAGACGGCTACCATGCCGTCCTCCAAGCTGAAAGTACAAGTGGCCCGAGTGCTAAAGGAAGAAGGCTACATTGCCGACTTTACGGTTGCCGAAGGTGTTAAGCCTGAGCTAACCATCACTCTCAAGTACTTTGAGGGTAAGCCGGTCATTGAGCATATTCAGCGGGTTTCCAAGCCGTCCCTGCGCCGTTACATGGGTAAGGACAACTTGCCTAAGGTCGCCGATGGTCTCGGTATCGCGATTGTCACCACGTCAACGGGTGTCATGACCGATCGTGCCGCGCGCCAAGCGGGTGTCGGTGGCGAAGTCATCTGCACCGTATTCTAGGAGGCTGGAATGTCCCGCATAGCGAAATATCCGGTTAAAGTGCCTGCCGGCGTTGACATTAAAATCAATGCCGACCAGCTGACCGCCAAAGGCGGCCAGGGCACGCTATCTATGACGATCCACTCTGATGTAGTGGTTAATCAAGAAGATGGCCAGCTGACCTTCGCCCCGAGTGAGTCTGCCAAGAGCTGGGCAATGGCCGGTACTACCCGCGCCTTAGTTCAGAACCTGGTAACGGGCGTATCCGAGGGTTTCACAAAAACTCTCGAAATTGTTGGCGTCGGTTATCGTGCCCAAGCTAAGGGCCAGACGCTCAATCTTTCACTGGGCTTCTCGCACCCGGTCGACTACGAACTGCCTGAAGGTGTCTCAGCGGAAACGCCGAAGAACACCGTGATCGTGCTGAAAAGCGCGGACAAGCAGCAGCTCGGTCAGTGCGCCGCGGAAATCCGCGCTTTCCGTCCGCCCGAGCCGTATAAAGGCAAGGGTGTACGGTACGCCGACGAGCAGGTGCGTCGCAAAGAAGCCAAGAAGAAGTAAGGCAGGGTTATGAACGCGAAGAAAGAATCTCGTCTCCGTCGTGCCCGCCGCGCTCGCGCGAAGATCCGCGAGCTGGGCGTGTATCGCCTGTGCGTCAACCGTACCCCGCGTCACATCTATGCGCAGATTATCTCGCCGGATGGTGGCAAAGTGCTAGCCAGTGCTTCTACGCTGGATAAAGCACTGCGCGAGGGTGCGACCGGTAACTCAGATGCCGCCTCTAAAGTAGGTGCACTGATTGCCGAACGCGCTAAAGAAGCAGGCATCACCCAGGTGGCCTTCGACCGTGCTGGCTTTAAGTATCACGGCCGCGTCAAGGCGCTGGCCGACGCCGCACGTGAAGGCGGCCTGGAATTCTAAAGGGTTTTACGATGGCGAAGAACGAACAGCAAAGCGGTGATCTGCAAGAGAAGTTAGTGCAGGTCAACCGCGTCGCCAAGGTGGTCAAGGGTGGTCGTATTTTCGGCTTCACCGCACTGACCGTCGTTGGTGATGGTAAAGGTCGTGTCGGTTTCGGACGTGGCAAGGCGCGTGAAGTGCCTGTCGCAATCCAGAAAGCGATGGATCAAGCTCGTCGCAACATGGTCAAGGTGAACCTCGCTGGCCACACGCTGCAGTACCCGGTAAAAGCCCGTCACGGTGCTTCCAAGGTGTACATGCAGCCGGCTTCCGAAGGTACCGGTATCATCGCCGGTGGCGCCATGCGCTCTGTACTAGAGCTTGCCGGTGTCCACGACGTACTGGCCAAGTGCTACGGTTCCACCAACCCGGTTAACGTGGTGCGAGCGACTGTTAAAGGTCTCTCCTCCATGCAAGCACCGGAAGACGTGGCCGCCAAGCGCGGTCTGTCTGTCGAAGCGATCACGGGGTAAGGCACCATGGCAGCAACGATCAAGGTTACCCAGATCCGCAGCACCATCGGCATTATGCCCAAGCACAAGGCTACTATGAAAGGCTTGGGCCTGCGTCGCATCGGTCATACGGTTGAACTGGAAGACACCCCTGCCGTACGCGGCATGATCCACAAGGTAACTTACCTTGTGCGCGTTGAGGGAGAGTAATCCATGAAACTCAATAACCTAAGCCCGGCTCCGGGCTCCAAACACGCTGCAAAGCGTGTGGGTCGTGGCATCGGTTCCGGTCTTGGTAAGACCGGTGGCCGTGGCCACAAAGGTCAGAAATCACGTAGTGGCGGCAGTGTTAAGCCCGGTTTCGAAGGCGGTCAGATGCCTTTGCAGCGTCGTTTGCCGAAATTCGGCTTTACGTCTGCGAAGTCGCTGGTCTCTGAAGAAGTACGCCTGGCTGAGCTTGCTAAAGTTGCCGGTGGCGAAGTCACCATGGCATCTTTGAAAGAAGCCAACGTGCTGAAGGATGCTACGCTACACGCGAAGATTATCCTTTCTGGCGAATTGAAAACGGCGGTTACCGTTCGCGGAATCAAGGTCACCAAAGGTGCCCGTGAAGCGATCGAAGCCGCTGGCGGCAAGGTAGAGGACTAAATGGCCAAGTCAGGAAAAATGCCGGCGATGGGCAGCGGTCTGAGTGAACTGTGGGCGCGTTTGCGCTTCGTGCTCCTCGCCATCGTGGTGTACCGTATTGGTGCCCACATTCCCGTTCCCGGTATCAATCCTGACCAGCTTGCTGCCTTGTTTAGGGAGCAACAGGGAACCATCCTAGGCATGTTTAACATGTTCTCGGGTGGCGCCCTGGAGCGCATGAGTGTCCTCGCCCTGGGTATCATGCCCTATATTTCGGCGTCGATTATCATGCAGCTCATGACTGCGGTCTCCCCTCATCTTGAGCAGCTCAAGAAAGAGGGTGAGGCTGGCCGCCGCAAGATTAGCCAGTACACCCGCTACGGCACGGTGATACTGGCATTTGTCCAGGCAACCGGTATGTCCGTCGGCCTGGCTAGCCAAGGCATCGCGTACAGCGCTGACTTTAGCTTCTACTTCACCGCCGTGATTACGTTCGTATCAGGCGCGGTGTTTATGATGTGGCTAGGTGAGCAGATTACCGAGAAGGGCATTGGCAACGGTATTTCGCTGCTAATCTTTGCCGGTATTGTCGCTGGACTACCCAGTGCCGTGGGCCAAGCCTTCGAGCTTGCCCGTAATGAAGGGGCCTGGAATGTTCTGCCGCTGTTAGCGTTGTCTGCGTTAGGTATTGCGACTGTCGCCTTCGTGGTTTTCATCGAGCGTGGCCAACGCCGCCTCAAGGTGAACTACCCCCGGCGTCAAGTGGGCAATAAGATGTATGCAGGGCAAAGTAGCTACCTGCCTTTGAAGGTCAACATGGCTGGCGTTATTCCGGCGATTTTTGCCTCCAGTATTCTGCTCTTCCCGGCCTCTATCGGTCAGTGGGTAGGTGCCGGTGAAGGTATGGAGTGGTTGCAGCGTGCATCTCAGGCATTAGGCCCAGGTCAACCGCTTTACATCTTGCTTTTCGCGGCGGCAGTGGTATTCTTCTGCTTCTTTTACACAGCGCTGGTCTTCAACCCCAAGGATGTGGCTGACAATCTTAAAAAGTCAGGCGCTTTCCTGCCGGGCATTCGCCCCGGCGAGCAGACCGCTCGCTATATCGACAAGGTCATGACACGTCTGACCCTGTTCGGTGCCTTGTATATCACTGCGGTTTCCTTGATGCCCCAGTTCTTGATTGTGGCGTGGAACGTGCCGTTTTTCTTCGGCGGTACCTCGTTGTTAATCGTAGTCGTGGTCATCATGGACTTCATGGCCCAGGTGCAATCGCATCTCATGTCGCATCAGTATGACTCAGTGATGAAGAAGTCCAACCTGAAAGGCTACGGTAGCGGCGGTATCATGCGCTGAGGCGCCGCCCACCCCTATTAAGTTAGTGAGGGGGCGTGCCGCGAGCCGGTTTTTGGAGAAAGATCGATGAAAGTTCGAGCTTCCGTAAAGAAAATGTGCCGTAACTGCAAGATCATTCGTCGCAATGGCGCTGTCCGCGTCATCTGCAGCGAACCACGGCACAAACAACGCCAGGGTTAATCCCCCTGGGTTGTATTAAGCGGTGCCAGCATACCCCTTGCCTTAGGGCGCTAAAAGGGGTATGCTGTTGCGCCTTTTGTAGATGAATAAACGAGCAAGCCGCTCAAATTTCGGAGTAAGCTGATGGCCCGTATTGCAGGCGTCAATATCCCGGACAACAAGCATGCGGCGATCTCGCTGACCTATATCTTCGGGATTGGCCGTACCCGTGCTGAGCACATCTGTGCAGCAGCCGGTATTGCCATGAATGCCAAGATCCAGGACCTGTCTTCTGAAGAAGTCGACACCCTGCGTTCTGAAGTTGGCAAGTACACCGTAGAAGGCGACCTTCGTCGTGATGTCACGCTTAACATTAAGCGTCTCATGGACTTAGGCTGCTACCGTGGTCTGCGTCATCGTCGTAGTCTTCCGCTGCGTGGTCAGCGGACTAAGACTAACGCGCGCACCCGTAAGGGCCCGCGTAAGCCGATCCGCAAATAACACGCAGGCTCTTTAATAGAGAGCCGGCGTTAAGACAGGAAGAAACATCAACATGGCTAACCCGCGTAGTAACCGTAAAAAGGTTAAAAAGCAGGTAGTGGACGCGATTGCGCATATCCATGCCTCTTTTAACAACACGATCGTGACGATCACAGACCGCCAGGGCAACGCTCTTTCTTGGGCGACTGCCGGTGGTTCGGGTTTTCGTGGTTCTCGCAAGAGCACCCCGTTCGCTGCTCAAGTGGCAAGCGAACGTGCAGCAACTGCTGCAGCCGAGTATGGTGTGAAAAACGTAGACGTACTGGTTAAAGGTCCAGGACCCGGTCGTGAATCCGCCGTGCGTGCACTGAATGCCGCCGGCTTCCGCGTGCAAAGCATCGTAGACGCGACGCCCATTCCCCATAATGGCTGCCGTCCGCCGAAGAAACGCCGCGTTTAAGGAGACAGATTCATGGCTCGTTATATTGGACCGAAGTGCAAACTGTCTCGTCGTGAAGGCACCGACCTCTTTTTGAAGAGTGGTGTGACTCCCTTCGAGAAAAAGTGTAAATCCGAGCAAATCCCGGGTGTACACGGCCAGCGTCGTCAACGTCTTTCAGACTACGGCTTGCAGCTTCGCGAGAAGCAAAAAGTACGTCGCATGTATGGCGTACTCGAAAAACAGTTCCGTAACTACTACAAAGAAGCCGCTCGCCTGAAAGGCGCGACTGGTGAAGTATTGTTGCAGTTGCTCGAATCCCGACTGGATAATGTCGTCTACCGCATGGGCTTCGGCTCGACTCGCTCTGAAGCGCGTCAGCTGGTCAGCCACAAGGCGATTTCCGTGAACGGCCGCACCGTTAACGTAGCTTCCTATCAAGTGAAGCCGGGTGACGTTGTTTCCATTCGCGAAAAGGCGAAAAACCAAGCACGTATTCAAAGCGCGTTGTCCATTGCGGCCAACCGTGGCGATATCGCTTGGATCGAAATCGACGCCAAGAAGATGGAAGGCACTTTCAAGGCTCTGCCTGAACGCGGTGACCTGTCTGCCGACATCAACGAAAACCTGATCGTCGAGCTGTACTCCAAGTAAGCAGTTTTCTGTTTCTTGTCAACCTGGTGCGGGTGTAACGCCCGCGCCAGGTCGTACCGAGTACCAAGTATCCGTTTGGCAGCCTGAAAGGTGTTCATATGCAGCGTTCAGTGACAGAGTTTCTACGTCCTCGCGACATCAAGGTCGAAGAAATCAGCGCACATCACGCCAAAATCGTGCTCGAACCGTTCGAGCGTGGCTTTGGTCACACCCTGGGGAATGCACTGCGTCGCATTCTGCTTTCGTCTATGCCCGGCTGTGCCGTGGTAGAGGCTGAAATTGCTGGCGTCGAGCATGAATACAGTGCGCTCGAAGGGGTGCAGGAAGATGTCATTGAAATCCTCCTGAACTTGAAAGATGTTGCGATCAAGATGCACAGCCGCGATGAGGCGGTGCTCACGCTGAACAAGCAGGGCCCAGCCGTCGTCACCGCTGGCGACATTGCGCTTGATCATAGCGTCGAAATCGTCAACCCGGACCACATCATTGCTCATGTCAATGAAGGTGCCGAGCTGAAAATTCAGCTTAAGGTAGCGCTGGGTCGTGGCTACGAACCGGCTGACGCGCGTGGCTCTGATGAAGAGACCCGTGCCATTGGCCGCCTGCAGCTGGATGCCACCTTCAGCCCTGTCCGCCGTGTTTCCTACTCGGTTGAAGCCGCTCGTGTTGAGCAGCGCACCGATCTCGATAAGCTAATTATCGATCTGGAAACCGACGGTACCCTGGATCCGGAAGAGGCTATCCGTCGCAGTGCGACCATCCTGCAAGAGCAGCTGGCCGCCTTCGTCGACCTGGAAGCTGATAAAGAACAGGAAGTCGAAGAGGAAGAGGATCATGTTGATCCAATTCTATTGCGCCCCGTAGACGATCTTGAGTTGACCGTTCGCAGCGCGAACTGCCTAAAAGCCGAGAATATTTATTACATCGGTGATCTTATCCAGCGCACAGAAGTTGAGCTGTTGAAGACACCGAATCTCGGTAAGAAATCTTTGAATGAAATCAAAGACGTATTGGCGGCTCGCGGCTTGTCCCTTGGCATGCGGTTGGAAAATTGGCCTCCGGCAAGCCTGAAGGACGACAAAGCCTCCGCGTGAGCGTCGACTTGAGTCCCAGTTTGGTAAGGAATTACAACCATGCGTCATCGTAAGAGTGGTCGTCATCTGAATCGCACCAGCTCGCATCGTCAGGCCATGTTCAAGAACATGTCTGTCTCGCTGGTCGAGCATGAAGTCATTAAGACAACCCTGCCTAAAGCCAAGGAGCTGCGTCGCGTTATCGAGCCGCTGATCACCTTGTCTAAGCAGGATAGCGTTGCAAACCGTCGTTTGGCATTTGCCCGCACGCGCTCTAAAGAAGCCGTCGGCAAACTGTTCAACGAACTAGGTCCGCGTTATGCCGAGCGTCCGGGCGGTTACGTCCGTATTCTTAAGTGCGGTTTCCGCACCGGCGACAACGCACCTATGGCGTTCGTTGAGCTAGTTGACCGTCCGGTTGTTGAAGAAGCCGCTGCAGAAGAGTAATTTTCTGCGCTAGGTTTTTTTAGTAGCGATCGAAAACCGACCCCTCAGTGGGTCGGTTTTTTTATGGCATATATTCATCTTCTTTTGATACGTATGTAACTTCTCTTTTTCTAAGCCTAACTCCGTATATACTCAGCTTATTATTAAAAGTACCTAGCATGGCCGTGCAGAGCAGGGAAAGCCTTGCGTTGCACCTTGAATATGGCATGGTAGTGAGGCCATGGATCAGTCACAGTACGTTGATAACAAGCAAGGGGCAGGTATGTATGCGAGGGTAAAACAGATCGCCGTTGGCGGTGCATCAGCGGTATGGTCATTGAGTGTGGTTTTGCTGCTCATGCTGGCAATGGTCTCCAATGCTCACGCCGACAATCCACGCTATGCAGGCATTGTGGTGGATTTGGATAATGGCGAAGTCCTTTACGCTGAAAATATTGACGATCAGCGTTATCCTGCTTCGCTGACCAAAATGATGACCCTGTATTTGACCTTTGAAGCGCTGGAAGCGGGCACGTTGCGTTTAGATCAGCCCTTGCCGGTTTCCCGTTTTGCAGCAGCAAAGCCAGCCGTCAAGCTCTGGCTTGCTGCAGGTAGTTCTATCCCCGTCGACACGGCCATACGTGCGCTAGCGGTTCGCTCGGCTAATGATGTTGCCGCGGTGGTTGCCGAAGCACTAGGCGGTAGCGAAGCGCGTTTTGCACAGATGATGACCACCAAGGCGCGCGAGCTCGGCATGCACGCGACCACCTTCCGCAATGCTTCTGGCTTGCCTGATGACGGCCAAGTCACCACCGCACGGGATATGTTGACGCTCTCAGTACGCGTAATGCAGGATTTCCCTCAGTACTACCACTACTTCGGTCTCCAGGAATTTACCTACCGCGGCACACGGCATACCAGCCACAACCGTCTGGTGCGTGATTATCCTGGCGCTGATGGGCTGAAAACTGGATTTATTAGAGCGTCTGGTTTTAATGTGGCGACCACTGCAGTGCGCGGTAATCGGCGATTAGTGGCAGTGGTGATGGGCGGTTTTTCATCTCAGTCGCGTGATACCCATATGGCCAATTTGCTGGACCGCAGCTTCTTGCGAGCTTCACTACGTGATCAACGTAGCTGGGTGGCCGACACCACCTTTTCACAAGAGTTTATGGCCTTTGCCCCTCCCGCTCAGCCGGTTTCCCCACCAACACCTGAACCACGTCAGCCGCTATTGGCCGTCGTAGAAACGACTACGCTTTCGCCCTCCGCGAACACTGCCGCTTCAACGCCCGCCGTGGACCTTGAAGAACAGTTGGCCGATATAACCAGCGTTCAGCGCCCCACGCCTGAAAGCGAGATGCCGCAGCCCGACCCTTTGCAGGCCTTTATTGAGCGCGAACGTCAGCTTGCGTCTGTCAATGAAACAGGCGGCGGCTGGGGAGTTCAGGTAGGCGCCTTTAGCCAGGAGGCCCAGGCTCGTCAATTGGCGCAACAGGCGGCTCAGCGTATTGCGCAAAGTTTAGGTGGTCGTGTGGCTATCGACACCGTAGAGGGCCAGAACCCGGTTTACCGCGCTCGCTTAATGGCGTTGGATGAACAGCGCGCCCGTCAAGCGTGTCGCGAACTGCACTCCCAGGGGATGGACTGTATGGTCGTTAACGCCAGCTTGTAAGCTGGTTAAGCTGGCGTTGGTTCAAGCGCTGACCCAAGTGCGTATCACCCCGCCACTCGTTATTGGGCGGGGTTTTTGCTTTTAAGCAATTGGCTGGCGATTACCGGCTAACAACAACTAAGGAGAGAGCGGTGACCACCTCACTGAAGGGCATACTCTGCATGTGTATGGGGGTTCTTTTTCTCGCCCTGGGAGACGCCGTTTCCAAGTGGTTAGGCGAGACACATTCGCCGCTGCAGATTATTTTTTTCCGTGCTTTAGTCTCGCTACCAATGATTGCGCTGCTTGCCCATTTTGCGGGTGGTTTACGCAAACTACGGACGAAACGCCCAGGCGTTCATTTGCTGCGTGGTTTGATCTATACCGCCACCATGGTCTGTTTCGTCTGGGGATTAACGCTGTTGCCCCTGGCGGAAGCGACGGCAATCGCCTTTGTGGCACCGTTATTTGTCACCCTCCTGTCGGTGCCCTTGCTAGGAGAGCGTATCGACCCACCGGTACTGATCGCCTCGTTAGTCGGGTTTGTGGGTGTGCTGATTGTGGTTCGCCCTAACGGTGATGCCTTCCAGCTAGGCGCGCTGGTGCTGGTCGCCGCGGCGCTCTTTTATGCGTTGATGATGATTACCGCACGTCGCTACGGCGCCCGTGAACACTTATGGGCAATGCTGTTTTATATGACTTTTGTGCCACTCGTGGTAACCGGCTTAACGCTGCCATGGGTATGGCAACCCCCCCAGCCCTGGCACTGGGTCGGTTTTTTCACTTCTGGAATCTTCGGCGTTGCGGCGACCGCCTTTATTACCCTGGCGTTTCGGTACGCCCCAGCCGCCATTGCCGCCCCGTTTGATTACACGGCGATGCTTTGGGCAGTGCTTCTCGGCTGGTGGTTTTGGGGGGAAATGCCCGACCTCTGGGTCTGGGTGGGCAGCGCCCTGATTATGGGCAGCGGATTAGCGGTCGCGTATCACGACCGCCGCACCACCCTTAAACGCCGCCCTACTGCCTAGCAGTACGCTTAAGCGAACTGGTAAACGTCCATCGCCAGTACGCCGTGTTCCACGCTGTTGTGTAGCTGGGTGGCGTTACCGCCAGCGCCCATCGCGACCAGCAAGGGTTGAAAGTGCTCTGGCGTGGGGTGATTCTTCCGCGCGCTAGGGGCGTTCTCCCAATTTAGCAACGCCTCACGGTCATTGGCGATCAGGTGATCGTGTACCCAGCGCGCAAATTCATCTACCCAACCGGGCATTGGGCTATCTTGCGCCATCAGTTCATATAGATTATGGGTCAGGCTGCCCGAGCCGATAACCAAAATGCCCTCATCCCGAAGTACCGATAACTGTTCACCGAGTGCCGCAAGCTGCGCACTGCTCCAGCGCACCGGCAGCGATAATGAAACGACAGGTACATTAGCGTCTGGAAACATTAGCGAGAGCGGCACCCAAACGCCATGGTCGAAGCCGCGCTCTACCGGTTTGGCGCCCAACAACACGGCCAGCCGTTCAGCCAGTTCAGGGTCGCCAGGGGCGGCATATTGCAAATCAAAAAGCGCCTGCGGAAAGCCACCAAAATCGTGAATCGTCTTCGGTTTGGCGCTGCTACTGACCTGTAGCTCGCTGCTCTCCCAGTGCGCCGAAACCACTACCACCGCTTTAGGCGAGAGCTGACTGCCAAGTTCACGCAGAAACGTATGGGCAGATGTTTTATTCAGCGCCAGCATGGGTGAACCATGGGAAATAAATAGACTAGGTAACATGGGTAGATCTCCACGGTAGTACCGGCGCTTGCGGTGGAGCAAGCGCCGGTGATGAGGTTAGGCGAAGCGACGGTTTAACACCCAGTGACCACTTCCTAAACCCGCTTGAGTAATGAGGGCCAGCGTCCAAAACACCGGGAATTCCCAACCGCCACCAGCATTCGAGAACATCCAACCGTTACCCAAGTGTACCCAAGCGGCACCCAGCAGTACCGGTACCAGTGCTAGGCTTACCCAGCGAGTGTATACGCCGAGCAGAAGGGCTATCCCACCGCCCACTTCAGCAGCAATGGTTAAGTAGGCTAAGACCCCCGGCAAACCCAGTGACTCAAAATAGCCGACCGTACCCGGTACGGTAAATACCAACACTTTGAGCAAACCGTGAGCGAGGGCCATAACGCCGAGGCTGATGCGCAGAAGCGTAATAGCATAAGGCTGTAGAGAGGGAGTGGCCGTAAGTGATGATTGAGTCGTCATTTGAGGAGCTTCCATCTGTGTGGTTGATGGAGCTACTTTACAGCTAGGCCAGGGTGAGATAATCAGCGCGTTATGCACATCACTGTTGCGTAATAGGCGATAATCCAATCGCCTGTTCCCAAATAGGTGGATCTCCCCACGCCTCGGTAAGCAGATCGATAAAGCGCTCCACCTTGGCGGGCAGATACCGCCGGGCAGGGTAGAGCGCGTGAACGTCGAGCCGCACCGCGGGCTCGTCGGTTAAAATCGGCACTAACCGCCCGCTGACAATACTCTCCGTGACCAGAAAACTGGGCTGTTGTGCGATGCCTAAGCCCGCTTCAGCAGCCTGGGTCAGTACATCACCATTATTGCTCTCCAGTGGGCCATTAACCGTCAAAGACTGCGTAGCAATTTGCCAGTCAGCGCTCTGCTGGCCACTACGATATCGCAGGCAGCGGTGCTCATTAAGGTCGTTAACGCTAACGGGTTCGCCGTGGGTGGCAAGATACTCAGGGGAGGCACAAAACAGCAAACGGCAGCGGGTCAGGCGGCGTGCCACCAGGCTGGAGTCGGGCAGGCTGCCGATACGGATCGCCACGTCATAACCCTCTTCAAGTAGATCAACGCGACGGTCATTAAGGTCCAGGCGCACGTCAAGCGCCGGGTGGGTAAGCATAAACTGGGTGACGAGTGGCGTTAAGTAGCGGGTACCAAAACTCATGGGCCCATTTACGCGTAAACGGCCGCGCACATCGCTGGTACCTTGGCCAACTTCAGCAGCGGCTTCATCGAGCGCTTGCAGCACACCCTGGGCGCGCATTAAATAGCGCTCTCCTGCTTCCGTGAGATGCAGGCGACGCGTAGTGCGCTGTATCAGTCGCGCCCCGAGTGCCTTCTCCAGTGCCATGACCTGACGCGACACGCGGGTACGCGAAATATCGAGTGCTTCAGCTGCCCGGGTATAGCTACCCAGCTCGGCGACTCGCACGAAAGCAACGATATGCTCTATTTGGTTCATGACGCAGCAGCGACCTGAAAGGCGCGTGCCGCCTGGAAAGGATCGGGTTGGCCGCAAATGGCTGAAATCACCGCTAATCCGTTCGCTCCCGCCCGCTGCACACTAATGGCATGCTCAGCTTTCAACCCACCAATCGCCACGCTGGGCAGTGGGCACGCTTTGACCAGCGAAGCCAAGCCGCCAAAGCCGATAGGCTGGGCGTGGTCCTGTTTGCTCACTGTTGCAAACACGGGCCCAATGCCAACGTAATCAATTAACGCCATGGGCGCCGCTTGGAGCTGAGCGAGGGTATTGATCGACAGGCCAATAATCGCCTGTTCACCTAGCGCTCGGCGTGCTTCCTGAACAGCGGCATCGCTCTGACCGACATGCAGGCCATCTGCCTGACTCTCTAGCGCTACCTGTAAACGGTCGTTAATGATGAGCGGCACCCCGGTGCCTGCCAGCAGTGCTTTTAGCCGCTTGGCCTGAGTAACCATCTGTTCATCGCTGGCATGCTTATCGCGTAGCTGCACGATGGTCACACCACCTCTTACCGCTGCTTCAACCGTCTGCTCTAGGCCATAATCGTCGCAAAGCGCAGTGTCGGTCACCAAATAAAGCGATAGATCATACGGCATGGAGTGACTCCAACTGAGTATGAGCAGAGAGGTCGTCAGGGGTAAGTTGATAAAGCGCATCCAGCAGAGCGACTTGGAAACTGCCTGGGCCCTGAGCAGTACTGCCCGCCCGCTCGCCAGCGACGGCAAAGCAGCCTAGCGCCGCGGCGGTGGCTTCCAGCGGGGCTTCACGGTTGGCCGCAACAAAGGCGGTGACCAGTGCGCTAAGGCCGCAGCCTAACGTTGTGACACGGGGCATTAAGGGGTGGCCACCGTTAATACGATAGTGCTGTGTGCCATTCGTCACCCAGTCGCTTTCACCGGTCATCGCGACAACGCAGCCATGTTTTTGCGCTAGCGCTATCGCTGCGTCTATGGCTTGGTCGGCGGCAGCTGTCGAGTCCACGCCGCGGCCTTGGTTGGCTAACCCATTAAGCGCCAGAATTTCAGAGGCATTGCCACGAATCACGCTAGGCTTTAACGCGAGTAACCGCGTGCACAGCGATTGTCGATAGCGGGTCGCGCCAACGGCGACAGGATCTAATACCCAGGGAATCGAGTGCTGGCTGGCGGTGGCCGCTGCGGTCAACATCGCGTCCGCCCAGTGGGCAGAGATGGTACCAATGTTGATCGACAGCCCGGCAGAAATAGCGGTGAACTCTGCCACTTCCTCTGGAGCATGCAGCATTGCGGGTGACGCGCCCGTGGCTAGCAACAGGTTGGCCGTGCTGTTCATGGCGACATAATTGGTCATGCAATGGACTAACGGTGTCACTGCGCGCAGCGTTGCAAGGTAATCGCCAAGCGGAGGTAGGGTCATAGCATCCTCCCGGCGGGGAGGTGGTAAGCGGTACCATGACTCCCTACGCCGGTGTTATCCGGTTCAGGTTCAAAGGGTGCGTCTCAGCCCAACCGTAACGGAGGGCGCCCCTGTCGAGCGCTTACTATCCTTGCCTGGAGTAGCCCTGTAAACCCCTGGATACAGACGATGGCAATCTAACGAAACGAAATACGCGTGCCGTAGGTGAGCATCTCGTCAGGCGTTATGGCTTTCCCCTCTATCCCAATCATTTCGTCACCGCACTGGTCAGCGAAGGTCAGCACGCCGTGGGTCAAGCCAAGTTGGCCTAAGGTATCGCGGATTTCACCCGTGCCGAGAAAAGTACTGACGTGCCCTTTGTTATCACTGAGGTCAGACACGCCGTTAGCGTGATGAAAGCGCACTCTGTAAATCCCATCCATCGACTCCACTTCAACAATGGGCGAAAAGCCGTTGTGAAGCGCATTGGAAAGTTGCTTGAGGGTTAAGTGATCACCCAGCGTCATATCAATCGCAGTCATAAAAACCTCCTGAAGGACGCCCTCAATCAGGGGCATCGATCATGTGGCGGGAACTTCTTTTGTAAATCTTATGGATAATAAGTGTAGGGTTTTTGTTTAGGATTGCTAGTGCGCTTACCGGTGCCCCGATACGACACTGCCTACGTGCTTGTAAGGGCTAGCATTCTGGCAATAAAGCCCCCATGGTAAGCGGTATGTGAGGCTCAATAGAGTCAATGAACAGTATTAGCGACAGGAGAGCGTGATGAGTTTTCAAGGTGAGCAGCATCCTGGTGTCGTCGATACACCGCCTCAAACCCAAGGATTCCGTTTAAACCACACCATGCTGCGGGTCAAAGACCCCGAGCGGGCGCTGGCGTTCTACTCAAAAGTGTTTGGCATGCAGGTACTGCGGCGGCTGGATTTCGAGGAGATGCAGTTCTCGCTCTACTTTTTAGCCAACGTGGAGCCGAGCGACAGCGTGCCGGAAGAGACTGACGCGCGTACCGTATGGACGTTTAGCCAGAAGGGGCTGTTGGAATTGACCCACAACTGGGGGACTGAAAACCAGGAAGATTTCGCCTATCACGATGGCAATGCCGAGCCCCAGGGCTTTGGGCACATCTGCTTTAACGTGCCGGATTTGGCAGCGGCACAGGCATGGTTTGACGAGCACGACGTCACCTTCGTAAAACGCGCTGATCAGGGCAAAATGAAGGATGTTATCTTCGTTAAGGACCCGGATGGCTACTGGATCGAAGTAATTCAGGCAGACCTGATGGCGGGTAAAAGCGACGCATGAGGCACGCCAATGGCTGAACTACTGTTCCGGCTGCGCCACGTTACCGACGAAGAGGCCATGGAAGTGCGTGACCTGTTGGCCGACCATGGCTTTGATACCTATGAAACCCAGGCGGGCTTTTTCCGCCTGGGGGTCGATGCTATCTGGCTACGTAATCCACATCAGCATGATGCGGCTATCGCCGCGCTAGACGCCTATCAGGCGGAGCGCCTTGACCGCGTCCAGCGTGAGCATCAAGCAGCGGTTGAGCGGGGCGACGCGGAAACATTGTGGCATCGCTTGGCCGCTCACCCGCTGCAGGTGGTGCTGGTGCTGTTAGCCGTGGGGCTTATTGCGGCTCTTACGCTGCTGCCGTTTCTGGGCTTATCACGAAGCTAAGCACTAAGCTATGCGGGCGGCAGATGACCGCGTTTGAGGTACATCATCACGCCATTTTCACCGGCGGTGAGTGCAGGGGCTGCGCCGCTGGGGTAGCGACACCAGGTGCCCGCCGTGTAGCTATGCTCGCTATCGCTTAGGCTGCCTTCAAGAATCAAAAACTCCAGGCCGCCCAGCAGCGTGGGGTAAGTGATGGAGGTGCCCGCCGACCACCGTTCCAGGCTGGTGCGCTCCTGCTTGTAGGTGTGCAGCATCTTGTAGGCAATGCGCGGGCGACGATCCGGCTGCCAGGGAAGCCGATGCGCAGGTACCGCCAGCTGGAGCGTGTCGTTGGGGTCAAACTGGTGCAGTTTGACAAAAATCAGCGCGCCTTCCTCGCCAATCTGTGGCGTGTGGCCGGTACCGATGGGGTTTCGTAAGTAGCTGCCGGCTGGGTAGCGCCCATGCTCATCGGCGAACACGCCTTCCAACACCAGGATCTCTTCGCCGCCGCCGTGGGTATGCCGCTCAAATTGCGTATTAGGCGCGTAGCGAACAAGACTGGTGGCACGGGCAACTTCATCACCAATTCGGTCAAACATCATGCGCTCGACCCCCGCACTGGGGGAATCGACCCACTGATACTCTTCCGGGGTAACACAGGCAAAGTGGCTAAAATCGGCGTTTAGACGCATGGGAAAGGGCTCTTCGCAGTGAAGGTAAGTATCGGGGAGGAGTAATAGTCTCCTTATTGACAGCGAAAAATGCAACTTTAGGTTGTTTGATCTTAGCGATGATGCCATAAAAAATGCCGCCAACGGCGGCATTAGACTGTTTTAAGCGAGAGAGACTCAGTGGGCTTCTGCCAGTGCGGTAAGCAGTTGGTGCGCTGCTTCTATGCGGGCACCATTGGGGTAGTTACGGTTAGCCAGCATCACAATGCCGATCTGCTCGCTGGGCACAAAAGCCACATAGCCGCCAAAGCCGTTGGTTGAGCCGGTCTTGTTATAAAGCGCCTCTTGCCGAGGGGCTAAAGGGGGCGTTAAGCGGTTGGCAGGGTTGGGCTCTAATATCATCTCAAGTGAGTTACCTGCCAGCAGCTGCTCAAGCGTTACTGGGTAGGCGTAGCTTTCCCAGCCCAGCCCCTGGGTCATATTGCCGACCTCAAAGTACCCCGTGCGCGTGGCCGTCAGGGCTTGGCGTAGGGGGGCTTCCAGCGCTGAGTCATTCATGTGGGCTTCCACAAAAGTGAGCACATCTGCAGCAGTTGATTTCAAGCCGTAAGCCTGAGCATCCAATACGCCGGGGTTCACCCGAATCGGCTCATCTTCTTTCGAGTAACCGTAAGCGTAGTGCGCCTGCTGTGCTTCAGGCACTTGGTAAAAACTGTGGTCAAGCCCTAACGGTGAGAAGAGATGTTCCTCCATCAATGCTGCATAACGCTTTCCGAGACGTTGGGCGGTTAAATACCCCATCAGCCCTATGCTCGGGTTGGAGTAGAGCCGATGACTGCCAGGCGTGGATTCAGGCTGCCACTGGCGATAGTAGTCGACCATTGCCGCTTCGTTGTTAACCGCCTCGGGAAACTGCAGCGGCAGTTCACCCGCGGTGTAAGTGCCCAATTCCAGCAATGTGATCTCATCGAAGGCACTGCCTTCAAGGGCAGGCAGGTGCTCGCTGGCCGCGTCGGAAAGCGAAAGCGCACCGCTGGCCTGCGCGTAGCCTGTTAACGCCGCAGTGAAAATCTTACTGATGGAGCCCAGCTCGAACAGCGTCTCATCGGCGACCGGAATCCCCGCTTCTTGATTGGCGAGGCCATAATTAAAGTAGTGCTGCTGGCCGTTGATGCTCAGCGCGACCGCCATGCCCGGGATGCGGTGCTCATCCATCAGTGGGGCGATAGTCTCGTTCACCAGCGCTTCAACTGCGTCGCTATCGGCTGTTTCAAGCGCCCAGGCAGCGCTGCCGAGCAGGAGTGAGTTGGTCATGAGAAAGGAGGTTGTTACCGCTACTAACTTACGCATACCAAGATCCTGTGGTAGTGGGTGCGGCAAGTAAGTTAGGGGTATGGCCAGCCGCAAAGAGCGTGATAAAGATGATTGGTGATATGGCTGCTCATATCTATCACGACGTGAGCAGCGTTTATAACCCTATCGGCTTAGTGATTATGCTCACTGTGGTCATGGTCATCGTGGTCACGCTCATGATCGTCATGACCGGGCTTTATATATCCGGGCTCTGCTAACGCATCATGCAGCACACGGGCATTGTGGCGCATCATGCCCAGGTAAGTGCTGGCTTCGCCTTCTGCGGTCAATGCATCGGCGTAAAGCGTACCGGCGATCGGCAGGCCGGTCTCTTCGGCGAGCTGGTTGATGATCGACTGATTGGTCATGTTCTCATGAAACAGCGCCTGTACGTTCTCCTGCGCAATCACATCCACTAGCGCGGCCATGCTGGCGCCACTGGGGTCAGCTTCGGTCGAAAGCCCCACCGGAGAGAGAAAGTTCACCCCGTAAGCGCTGGAAAAGTAGCCAAAGGAGTCATGCCCGGTAATCACGCTGGTGGAAGCCGGAATCTCATCAATTAGCGCACGAATCTCGGCGTCTACCTCGGCCATTTCCTGTAAATACTGCTCCGCATTGGCGCGGTAAGCATCGGCGTTATCGGCATCCGCGGCGATTAAACCGTCACGAATATTGGCGACATACACCTCGGCTTGCTGCATATCCTGCCAAGCGTGCGGGTCTTCATTACCATGGTCGTGATCGGCGTGGTCGTCATGCCCATGTTCTTCATGATCCTGCTCTTCGTGAGCGTGCTGGTCATGCCCATGCTCCTCATGGCCGTGCTCGTCATGGTCTTCATGCTCAGCTAAAGAGAGTGGTTCAACGCCATCCGTTGCGGTGACCAGTGCACCTGAATAATCGCTGGCGCTAATCAAACGCTCCATCCAGCCCTCAAACAGCAGACCGTTGAACACCACCAAATCCGCGTTCGCTAGAGAGCGGGCGTCTCCGGGGCTGGGGGAGTAGACGTGGGCATCGCCGTCGGCAGCCACCAGCGAGGTCACCTCAACATGCTCGCCGCCTACGTTTTCCACCATATCCGCCAGTATCGAGAAACTGGTCACCACCTGAACGCGTTCATCAGCGATAGCGGCAGGCAGCGCCAGCAGGGCGGAAACACCCACTAACCAGCGCGACGGCCGATAGGATAAATAGGAAAGCGACATGCAACACTCCTTACGATAAGTATAAATAGGGACGATTAAGACCCTTGCTCCACGGCCAATGGCGTTGTCTTACGCCGCAGCTTGGCTGCCAAGCTGTGATAGCGACCAAACAGGGCCGAAAACAGATACCCCGCCCCGGCCAGCAGAATAATGCTCGGGCCAGAAGGAATATCCAGATGGAAAGAGAGCAGCAGGCCGCCAGTACTCGCCACCATGGCCAGTACAATCGCGATGCCGATCAACCCCTCAAGCCGTTTACTCCAAAAGCGTGCGGAGGTAGCAGGCAGCATCATCAAGCCCACCGCCATTAGCGTGCCCAGGGTTTGAAAGCCGGCGGTTAAGTTCAGCACCAGTAGCCCCAAAAACACGCTGTGCACCCAACCGCTACGGCGGCTTTGGCCGCGTAAGAACAGCGGGTCTAAACACTCCACCACTAATGCGCGAAACACGATGGCCAGCGTCACCACAATCAGCGTGCTGATGCCTGCAATCAGTAGTAGCGCGGTGGAGTTGATTGCCAGAATCGAGCCAAACAGCACATGGGTAAGATCTACACTGCTGCCGCCAATCGAAATCAGCATGACACCGGCGGCCAGCGAAATGATAAAGAAGCTCGCCATGGCGGCATCTTCGCGCTGGCCGCCCATTTTTGAGACCGCCCCTGCCAGCAGCGCGACCATTAAGCCAAACAGTACCCCGCCAATGCTCATGATCGGCAGCGAAAACCCTGCCAGCAGGAACCCCAGCGCAACGCCCGGCAGAATGGCGTGGGCCATGGCGTCACCAATCAGGCTCATGCCGCGCAGCACCAAAAACACTCCCAGCGGCGGGGCGGCCAGCGAAAGCGCCAAACCACCCACCACCGCACGGCGCATAAAGCCGTAATCGAAGGGGCTGATCAGCCACGCATTAAGCAGATCCAGCATGACGACCTCCGAGAGTAAACGGCACCACTTGCGCGGGTGAATGGTGATCAGTAAGCGCACTCGGCGCGACCCAACGGCCATGGCCGCCGTTTAGCATCAACACTTCATCGGCCAAGCGTTGCAGGTGATCCATATCGTGGAGCACGACAATAATCGTCGCGCCGTCGTCCGCCATCTGGCGCAGGATGCGGATCAAAATATCCACGGTCTCGCTATCCACGTTGGCAAACGGCTCATCAAGCAGCAGCAGTTCGGCTTCCTGCATCAGTGTGCGGCCGATCAGTGCGCGCTGGCGCTGACCACCGGAAAGCTCGCCCAAGGGGCGGTGGGCCAAGTGCGAGATCCCCAGCCGCGCCATGATCTCGCGACCCTTGCGATAGTGCGCTGCACAGTAGCCGGTTAACGCGCCGTGGCTGGGCCAACTGCCAGTCATCACCAGCTCTTCCACACTCATCGGGAAGGTCAGGTCTAACGCCAACTGTTGGGGCAGCCACGCCCGGCGCTCTTTGGGTACCGTACAAACCACTTCACCGTTAATCGGCCGCAGTTCACCCATAATCGCCTGAATCAGCGTGCTTTTACCGGCCCCGTTAGCGCCGATCAGCGCGGTAATGGCGCCCGGTTGAAAGTCGCCCTCAAGGTGTTCAAGCACCGTGCGGCGCGCTTGAGCCAAATGCAGATTATGCAACTGACAGCGTGATAAAGAGCGCTGACTCATCCTAGCCACCCACCAGCCCAAACCACCAAACACCAAAGCACCAACAACGGCACGGTGACAAACAACAGCCGTTTAACAGCCGATAATGACATCAAGGAGAAGTGACAAGGACCTTCCTTGTTATGGCGGTGCGTATGCTCACTCATCAGGCGGCCTCGTGTAATTTCAAATAGGTTATAACATAACATTTGGAAAAGCCAAAAAATTGCTGAATATTTTACGCGTTAATGCCGCGCTGACAACGAAAAAGCGCTAGCCGAAAACTGCCGACAGCGCTTTTTAGAGTCACAAATAAGTGGGGGAGATTGGCGCAGGCAGTTGGCGTAAAAACCTAGTAGCGCCAGGTAGCACCAAGCTGCTGTGGCCCTACATGGAGTGCATATTCACCAGGAATAGTCATCGGACCCAGCGATAGATTAGCGGGTTGGAAGCGATTAATCGCAGAGGTCGCCTGATTCGGCTGTGTCCAAATCTGTAGCTCGTTGACCAGCATGCCCGTCGCGAAGTTGATGGCGCCATCGCTTTCACGACCATCGGCAGCAATTACCGCCCCCGCCACACCATTAACCACCAATGAGCCCACGCGAGCGCCCCAGCCGCGCCGCTCACGTTCCGCCTGGGAAAGCTGTAACCCCAACGCCTGCACACCGCTTAGCTCGCCGCTGGCTTTCAAACGCTCATATTCGGCCAACGCCGCCGGGTGCGGCTGGCGGTCGGTCAGCATACCGCCCAGCGCCAGCGCAGATTTCACCACCCCCACTCGCGCATCAAAACGGTCATCCGCGTCGTTTGCCTCACTCGACTGGTACGCATTCACTGCCAGGCTAGTGCCGTAAATGCCTGTCCAGCCCCACTGCCAAACATGCGCATGGCGCGCGCCATCCTCAAACACATCATCGTACTCACTCCACTGCCCGCCGGTTTGAGCCTGGGTTTGTGCGTGGGCCTGCAAAGAGACAGGTAGGGCAATCACCAGCGTCGTAACCAGCGCGGAGAGAAGACGAAAAGCATGCATAAGGAAGTGCCTATTAACGGGATCAATAGCGCTAAGCGTAGCACGGCGTTCGCGGCTGGCTAGCGTGGAATAACACGAAGCGAAGTATGACTAAGATTCATGGTGTTTGCTCATAAAGAATGATTAGATGAGGAGAGACGATAACCAGGAGCGCCGCATGGATGACTTTTCGCCCAATGACCTAAAAACCATTCTTCATTCCAAGCGCGCTAACCTCTATTACCTTCAGCATTGTCGAGTGTTGGTGAATGGTGGCCGCGTAGAGTACGTCACCGATGAAGGCAGCAAATCCCGCTATTGGAATATCCCCATTGCCAACACCACCTCGATACTGCTGGGCACCGGCACCTCGATTACCCAGGCAGCCATGCGCGAGCTTGCCAAGGCAGGCGTATTAGTTGGGTTCTGCGGCGGCGGCGGTACGCCATTATTTGCTGCCAATGAGGTCGATGTAGATGTCGCCTGGCTGACCCCGCAAAGCGAGTACCGGCCCACGGAGTACCTGCAATACTGGGTGCGCTTTTGGTTCGATGATGTAAAGCGCCTGGATGCCGCCCGGGCGTTTCAGCAGGCGCGACTTGCCCGTATCGAAGCGCTGTGGACCAGCCGTGTTATGAAAGATGCAGGCTTTGGTATATCCACTGATCACCTGCAGAGTGCCCTTGCCCATCATCGCGAAGCGATTACCCAAGCCCCCAGCACCGTTGACCTGCTGACCCTAGAAGCACGTTTAACCAAAACGCTGTTCAAGCTGGCGGTGAATGCCGTTGATTACGGGGACTTCACCCGTGCCAAACGCGGCTCGGGCACTGACCCTGCCAACCGATTTCTTGATCACGGCAACTACCTTGCTTACGGCCTGGCGGCGACCGCCACCTGGGTGCTGGGGATTCCTCACGGGCTTGCGGTACTCCACGGTAAAACCCGCCGGGGCGGGCTGGTGTTTGATGTAGCCGACTTGGTAAAAGACGCGGTGATTCTGCCCCAGGCATTTATTTCCGCCATGCGCGGCGATGAAGAGCAGGAATTTCGCCAAGCCTGCATCGAGCGCTTAACGCGCACCGAATCCCTCGACTTTATGATTGATACGCTCAAGGAAGTCGCCCAAGAGCTAGGGCAAGAGTCGGGGGGTGGCGAAGCATGAACGTGCTGTTGATTTCCCAGTGCAACAAAAACGCCCTTAAAGAAACGCGCCGCATCCTTGATCAGTTTGCCGAACGCCGGGGCGACCGCACCTGGCAAACGCCGATCACCCAGGCCGGGCTGGACACACTGCGCAAACTGCTGCGTAAAAAAGCCCGCAAAAACACCGCCGTCGCCTGCCACTGGATTCGTGGTCACGACCACAGCGAACTGATGTGGGTAGTGGGGGATGCTTCAAGGTTTAATATCAATGGCGCAGTGCCAACCAATACCACCGCCAGAGATATATTGCGTCGTCGCGATGAAAACGACTGGCATAGCGGTGAAGATATTCTCCTGCTCACCGCGCTAGCTGCGCTACTGCACGACCTGGGAAAAGCTTGCGACGCCTTTCAGCTACGGCTTAAGGGCAAGCTGGAAGGCCGCAACTTATACCGTCATGAGTGGATATCGCTACGCCTGTTTCAGGCATTTGTGGGTAATGACGACGATGCCACTTGGCTGGCGCGCCTGGCCGAAGGTGACTATCAAGAGCAGGACTGGTTGGAGGGGTTAGAGCGTGATGGTCTGGATGAGGCTACTTCAGCGGTGTTTAGTCATTTGCCGCCGCTTGCCGCTGCGCTTGGTTGGCTAGTACTTAGTCACCATCGGCTGCCCTTAAAGCCGCCGTCGTACGATAACGATATTCCCAGGCGCTGGGGTGGAAGCATCAACCTGCAAGCCGAGCAACTGCCTGCGTTATTTGAGTCGATTAGCGCCGAGTGGAACGAAATTCCTGAGACGCAAGACCCAAATCGCATCGCGCCCTACTGGCAATTTAGTGGCGGGTTACCCGTTAGCACAACACGCTGGAGGGAACGCGCCACAAAGCTTGCCACGCGTTTACAGGCGCGGCTGGACAAAGATGGCCATTGGTTGGAGAGTCACTACGTCATGCACTTAGCGCGGCTAAGTTTAATGCTGGCCGATCACCACTACTCAAGCCTGGAAGACCCACTGCATCGAGTGCGTGGTGAGTCCAACTATCCACTGGTTGCCAATACCGTGCGCAAAACCGGCAAACCCAATCAGCCATTGGATGAGCATATTCTTGGCGTCGAAAAGCACGCCGCCGCGGTCGCCCGTGCGCTGCCTAGCGTCGACAGCCACTTGCCCCGTTTAGCCCGCCATAAAGGTTTTCGTAAGCGCAGCAGTCACCCGCGCTTTCGCTGGCAGGATAAAGCCTTTGATCTGGCCCAATCGCTTAGAGCGCGCAGCCAGCGCCAGGGCTTCTTTGGCATCAATATGGCATCCACCGGCTGCGGTAAAACCTTGGCGAATGGGCGCATTATGTACGCGCTGGCCGACCCTCAGCAGGGCGCGCGCTTTAGCATTGCGCTGGGGTTACGCACGCTGACTCTGCAAACTGGTCAAGCCCTTCGTGAGCGTCTGAATCTGGGTGAAGATGAACTCGCCGTGCGCGTAGGCGGCAGCGCCAATAAAGCTCTGTTTGCGCACTACGAGCAAGAGGCCGAAGCCAGTGGCTCGGCATCTAAACAGGCACTTATCGAAGAAGACGCCCACGTGGTGTTTGATGGCAATTTTGATAGCCACCCCGTACTGCGCCGACTGAACGATGAACCGGGCACCCGAGCGCTAACCGCCGCACCTATTTTGGTATGTACCGTTGACCACCTGGTGCCCGCCACGGAAAGCACGCGCGGCGGTCGGCAAATCGTGCCAATGCTGCGCCTGATGAGTAGTGATTTAGTCCTCGATGAAATCGACGATTTCGATATTAACGACCTGCCCGCGCTTACTCGGCTCGTCAATTGGGCGGGACTTTTGGGATCACGGGTGTTGCTTTCATCGGCCACCTTGCCGCCCGCGTTGGTCGAAGGGTTGTATGAAGCCTACCGCAGCGGTCGCGAAGCCTTTCAACGCCACCGAGGCGAACCGGGTTTGGCGGTCGATATCTGCTGCGCCTGGTTCGACGAGCACGACCGCCAACATGAAAACTGCGCCAGTAGCGAGACCTTCAAGGCGACACATCAGGCTTTTGCCAAGCGCCGGCTAGAGCGCTTAGCCTCCAGCCCGGTGCGACGCAGTGGCGATATTTTAGCGTTGCCAGCGTTGGGTAAACGGCCAGAAGAAATCAGGCCCGCAGTTGCAACGCTGCTACGCGAACATGCATTGGCGATGCACCAGCAGCATCATTCCGTTGACCCCCACACCAGCAAGCGCGTCAGTTTCGGTCTGATTCGCATGGCCAATATCGACCCCTTGGTGGATGTGGCCAGGGCACTGTTTCAGCAGGGCGCGCCAGAAGGTGTGCGCATTCACCTCTGCGTTTACCACTCGCGCCACCCGTTGGTGATGCGCTCGGAGATTGAGCGCCGGTTAGATAAAACGCTGCAACGGGCCGAGCCCGAGCGCGTGTTTCAGCAGCCCGATATCCGCCGCCTGCTGGATAGCAGCGAAGAAAACGACCACCTGTTTATCGTGCTGGGCTCGCCGGTCACCGAAGTGGGCCGCGACCACGATTATGACTGGGCCATTGTCGAGCCTTCTTCCATGCGCTCAATTATCCAACTAGCGGGCCGGGTGCGCCGACACCGCGAGCAGGCCTGTGAAGTGGCCAATATTTTGCTGCTAGAGACCAATCTAAAACACCTGGAGCGCGCGGATGAGCCCGCTTTTCATAAGCCAGGCTTCGAAACGAAGATGGCCTGGAAACTTAATAGCCACTCACTTACCACGCTGTTAACTAAAGATGAGTACCAGGTGATAGATGCCCGCCCGCGCGTGCTGGCGCGGGAAGTGCTGCACGCTAAAGAAAGTCTCGTCGATTTGGAGCATGAGCGGCTGCATCAACTGATGATCGAACAGCCCGCCGAACCGTTAACCAAAAAAGAGATCAGGCTTGGCAAGCAGCCCAAGCCACCACCGCTGGGGGCCTATAGTTGGTACGCCGTACCACAGGTGCACTTAACCGGTGTATTGATTCAGCGTGACCCATTTCGCAAGCAGCTCGAACCTGAAATAACCCTAGCGCTGCTGCCCGATGAGGGAGGAGAAACCTGGACACTACACCGCGTAGACGATGGCGCAAGGCGAGGTGAAAAGCTCTACGTTCTGGTGGAGGAGAGCCTGCTGGTGCGGATAGACCTGACAAAAGAGCAGGGCGAGCGGATTCAGCCCTGGGGAGCCAACGACTATTTAACAGCCCTGGCTGACTTGGCAGAAGACTTGGATATCTCCCTTGATCGCGCCGCTCGCACCTTCGGCACGGTAACCGCCTCGGCTAGAAACCAACGCTGGGGATATCACCCGGTGCTGGGATTTTGGCGGAGTAAATGAAGGCCGGTGATAGACACCGGCCCGCTGCCTGGGCGGCAGCGTAAGTTACTCTGATTAAGAAACTTTTCTGAGCTGCCTGGGCGGCAACAAAAATATGGTAGTGGCACGGGCAGTCAAAGTCATTTTCTATTTTAATTACACTAATTAATAAACTGGTTGATAATTTTAGAGTGGTGCCCTAATATCAATTTAGCCAAGGGGTGGTCGCACACCTCCTTGGCTAGCTTGAAACACATTCGTATATCGTCGTTACCCAAATCTGCAGGGTCAGAGCAGATAGGAGGAATCTGAGCATGATTGGCTATCATGTAAACATAATATTTTGAGGCCGATTTTTAGATCGGCCTGCCAGATGCCCCGAGGCGTATTGCCTCGGGGCTTATTTTGGCACGAATTTCAGTGATTCCCAAATTCGTAAGGATAAATAATGCCTACCATTCCTAGTGGAAGTTGGCAGCAACTCCGAACATTAGTCGAAGTTTTTTTAAAAGATCGCTTCGATACCAAGGCGGAAAAGCTAGCTCCCGACGATCCAAAATACCAAGCACTGGTTGAACAGTTCCAATTCGATACCTGGATCAACGATGCGGCAAGGCGCGTTGGTCAACTGCAAGTCGTCACCCACTCGCTAAAACCTATCCACCCCGATGCCAAAGGCTCCAACCTTTACGCTCCGCCCGAATCGCTACATACCCACAACCTTGTTGGCAGTCATGTACTACCCGCTAATTTTGCGGGCGATGTGGTGGGGAACGCCGCAGCCTTGGATGTTTATAAGTTCTTGAAGCTGCAGCTCGAGGGAAAATCGCTGCTTGAGCGTGCGCTAGAAAATGATAGCGAGTTTGCCAAAGCGTTAAGCGATAACCCCGAACAAGCCCAGGCGTGGATCAGCGCCTTTGCGGCGATTACCGAACCGCGTGGCGAGCACGCCTCACATACCCGAGGCAAACAGCTCTACTGGCTGGTAGGTGATGATGCCGCAGACGTAGAAAGTGATGCCGAGAATTTTCATCTATTAGCACCGCTCTATGCCACCTCGCTGGCCCACCGCGTATTTCAAACCATTAACCATGACCGCTTTAGCGAAGAGGCTAAAGAGGCACGTAAAGCTAAACGGGAGGGCAACTACGCTGAGCAACCCGTTCACAGCTACCCCAACTTGGCCGTACAAAAAATGGGCGGCACCAAGCCGCAAAATATCTCGCAGCTGAATAGCGAGCGGGGCGGTAACAACTATTTGTTGGCGTCGCTTCCGCCCAGTTGGAATGTCCGTGATATTCGCCCACCGCTAAAAGTAGCATCGGTTTTCTCCCATCCAGGCGTATTTGGCAGCCGCTCAGAAGTGCGCGCCCTTGTTAAAGACCTCAAGCGCTTTCTGGAGACCAACCCCTCTACCGACATGCACACCCGCGATTTACGTGATGACTACACCGCCATGCTGATGGATGAACTGGCGCTGTTTGCCATGCAAATGCACAGCCTACCTGCCGGGTGGAGTGCGGATGAAAAATGCGAATTGGTCGCCGAAGAAGCCTTTTGGTTAGATCCTGGCCGTGCCGAGGAAGATGCCGCTTTTCGTGAAGCACGAAACAGCGTGGAGTGGGCAGACGAGATTCGCCACCGCTTTGCTAACTGGCTCAATGCTGCGTTGGGTGAAAAGCTCCCATTAGGTGATGTGGAATTTCGCCACTGGCAGAAAACGCTGGCAAAAGATGCCACCCATCAACGCCTGCTAGATCGTGACCGCCGCTGGATGGAAAACCTAATGGAAGACTTAACCAACCTGCCAGGAGGTGATGACGATGAGTGAAGTGAAAAACCTCCTGGTTTTACCACGCCTGCGGGTACAAAACGCTAATGCGATTTCCAGCCCAATGACCTGGGGCTTTCCTGCCATGAGTGCTTTTGTGGGATTGATGCACGCCCTGGAACGCAAACTCTATGCAGCAGGCATCAACGTTTCGCTCGGTAACGTCGGCGTTATCTGCCATGACTTTGAAGCCCAGGCCACTGAAGGCGGCTATATCCGTGGTTTTCATCTCACCCGTAATCCAGTGGATAAAACTGGCGGAACGGCAGCGATTGTAGAAGAAGGGCGCATCCATCTGGATATCACGCTGATCTTCACGATTGATTCAGCCGCGGCAGAAAGTGAGCATGATGAGATTGCCAAACAAATCAGTGAGATCGTTGCAGGTATGCGTATTGCCGGTGGTAGCGTCATCCCTAACCGCGCCGTGCCAAGCCACAAGCAACGCCCGCAATGGGTCGCGCTTGATGACGATGAAGAAAAGCGGCAAAAGCAGTTCGAACGCCTAAAACGGCGCTGGCTGCCGGGCTTTGCGCTAACCCTGCGCGATGACTACCTCGCCGAGCACCACCAGACGCTGCAACAGCAGAACCCGGATGCCAGTTTGCTGGATGCGTGGCTGGATCTTTCACGGCTCAATCACCACTGCGCCCTGGAAAATGAAGGTGAATCCAACGAGAAGCCCGTTTGGCAGGCTCAGCGCCCCTATCGCGGCTGGCTGGTGCCTATCCCTGTAGGTTACGGCGCTATTTCCGATCTATTTAATCCCGGCGAAGTGGCCAATGCTCGCGATGCCAAGACTCAGTTTCGCTTTGTTGAAAGCCTCTACTCCATTGGCGAGTGGGTCAGCCCCCACCGCATGAAGCAACCGGAAGACCTGCTTTGGTACGTTGATAACGACGAAGAAGCGGGACTTTACCGACTCAATAACGATTACCACCTTCGCGCCACTGCCCAGTAAACCAGGAGCTCTATCATGGCTAAAAACGATACCCTTAAAACCGCTTCCGTCCTCGCCTTTGAACGCAAGCTTGATCCTTCCGATGCCCTGCTTTACGCCAGCAGCTGGGAAAAGCGGCAAGATAATCAGCAGTGGCAGCCGGTAGAAGTGCGCGAAAAGTCGGTGCGCGGCACCATTTCCAACCGCCTGAAAGCCAAAGACCAAGACCCCGCTAAGCTAGACGCAGCGATTGAAAATCCCAACCTGCAAACGGTGGATGTCGCCACGCTGCCCCACGATGCAGACACCTTAGTTGCTCGTTTTACGCTGCGCGTATTGGCGGGTGCCGGAACGCCTTCGGCCTGTAATAACGCCGAGTACCAAGCCAAGCTGGAACAGGCAGTTGCCGAGTATAAACAAGCGCAAGGCTTCGGCGAGCTGGCGCATCGCTATGCCAATAACCTCGCTAATGGCCGCTTTCTGTGGCGTAACCGCATGGGCGCTGAGCAAGTCGAGGTAAGCGTTCGCCAATTGGCGCAGGGTAAAGCCACCAAAGAGTGGACGTTTGATGCACTGTCGCTTTCGTTGCGGGCCTTTGAGGAGACCGCCGAGCTTAAAGAACTCGCCGGTGTTATCGCCGCCGCGTTGGTGGGGGAACAGCACTTACTGCTAGAGGTAGTGGCCTATGTGCGCGTGGGCAGTGGCCAAGAAGTGTTTCCTTCACAAGAGCTGATTCTTGAGCGGGGCCGGGGTGATAAGAGCAAAACGCTTTATCACGTCAGCAACATTGCCGGTATTCACTCGCAAAAGTTGGGTAACGCCATTCGTACCATCGACACCTGGTACCCCAATGAAAACGATGATGATCTTGGGCCGATTGCCGTTGAGCCGTATGGCTCAGTGACCACGCAGGGTAAAGCGTACCGCCAGCCCAAGCAGAAAGCTGATTTCTATTCACTCCTAGATAACTGGATGATCAAGGACCAAGTGCCTACGAAGGAAGATCAGCACTTTGTGATGGCGACCCTGATTCGCGGTGGTGTATTCGGCGAAGCGGGGTAAACCATGGATCACTATATCGACATTCGTTTAAGGCCCGATCCTGACTTTGCCCCGGCAATGTTAATGGGCGCGCTTTATAACAAGCTGCACCGGGCGCTGTTTGATTTACATGCCGAAGATGTAGGCGCCAGTTTCCCAGGCTATAAGCACGGTGTTCGCGCTCGCACACTGGGCGATCACCTTCGCTTGCATGGCACGCAAGCACGTTTGCAGCAGCTAATGAGAGCGGACTGGCTAACCGGTATGCGCGACCACACCCAGGTGAGCGAAGTGCTTGCGGTACCTGCAAATACTCAGCATATAAACGTGGCGCGTAAGCAATTTAATACGGGCAGTGAAAGCCGGGCCAAACGTTACGCCAAACGGCATGATATTTCAGAAGCAGAGGCGCGGAAGATTTATGCCAAGTTGGCTGAACGACGCATTGAGCTCCCCTTTGTGCAGATCAATAGCCGCTCCACCCAGCAGCGTTTTAGCCTGTTTATTGAACATAGCAAACCGTTGGCTTCTGCAACGGAAGGCACGTTTAGCCATTACGGCCTAAGCCCCAACGCCACGGTGCCCTGGTTTTGACCCTTTTTTCTAGCATGAAAATTGGCCACCAATAATCAACCACTTAGCGGTGTCGCTCTGAAAAGGGTGATACCGCTTTTTTCGGCTAAAGCTCTTTAACAATCAGCACATTAATTTTGGTATGCTCTAGTGCGCTGCCGCCCAGGCAGCTCAGAAACGGAAGCCTTGGCGAATCAGGTTTACGCTAACGTGCGCTGCCGCCCAGGCAGCTCAGAAAGTCGAACGCTGGAAGCAATTTCCTGTAGCGTCGTGCGCTGCCGCCCAGGCAGCTCAGAAAGGCTGGTCCGCCGCCCACCAGCGGCGACTAGAGTGCGCTGCCGCCCAGGCAGCTCAGAAAATAAAGATGGTGTCGGTTAGAGGCGAGTGATAGTGCGCTGCCGCCCAGGCAGCTCAGAAAATCAACGACGCAATGGGGCGTTAAAGACACGTGTGCGCTGCCGCCCAGGCAGCTCAGAAAAACTTGCTGGACTGAGCTCTTCTTGCCGCTATGTGCGCTGCCGCCCAGGCAGCTCAGAAACGCTTCATGCGTCTGTGTTGACCCAGAAAGGTGTGCGCTGCCGCCCAGGCAGCTCAGAAAAAGAAGGATATCGTCAAACAGCCGCGTATGACGTGCGCTGCCGCCCAGGCAGCTCAGAAATAGTGCGACATGTAAGTGAGGCAGGCTGTTTTGTGCGCTGCCGCCCAGGCAGCTCAGAAAAACCAGATACCCCAGGGCAGCACAACGATACGGTGCGCTGCCGCCCAGGCAGCTCAGAAAAATAACGTTCAGCTGCATGTAACCCGCAGCGAGTGCGCTGCCGCCCAGGCAGCTCAGAAAACATATTGCCAAACCAGTCAGAGATACCACCCGTGCGCTGCCGCCCAGGCAGCTCAGAAAATCAACCAGCCTGCTTTGCGGCTGCCAAGATCGTGCGCTGCCGCCCAGGCAGCTCAGAAACGTAACCGCGGCGACCAAGTGACGATATTGTCGTGCGCTGCCGCCCAGGCAGCTCAGAAAAAGGCCGCGGCGCTCGCGAAAAGCGACTCAGGGTGCGCTGCCGCCCAGGCAGCTCAGAAAAGTCCATGGCGGCGGCGGCTGACGCGGTGATAGTGCGCTGCCGCCCAGGCAGCTCAGAAAAATGCGGACGTGTACCTGACCAACTACGAAAAGTGCGCTGCCGCCCAGGCAGCTCAGAAATGGTTCCGTCGCGCTTGAAGCGCAGTATCCAGGTGCGCTGCCGCCCAGGCAGCTCAGAAAAATGAGCATCGGTTCGACGCAGCACCAACAGTGTGCGCTGCCGCCCAGGCAGCTCAGAAAAAGCAACCCATCGGTATCGAATGGAACAAGCAGTGCGCTGCCGCCCAGGCAGCTCAGAAAGCAGCGAGGCCCAGCACCTCCGCAACTAAGTGGTGCGCTGCCGCCCAGGCAGCTCAGAAACGTAAGCGCGCCAGCAGATCCAGTCGACGGTAGTGCGCTGCCGCCCAGGCAGCTCAGAAAATTCAAGGCCATTTGGCAATAGGACACGGTACGTGCGCTGCCGCCCAGGCAGCTCAGAAAAGCGATAGACGGTAGCGACTGAAACGCTGAGCGTGCGCTGCCGCCCAGGCAGCTCAGAAAAAAATCACCCCGCCGGGAGGCGGTGCGCCGGTGTGCGCTGCCGCCCAGGCAGCTCAGAAAAAGCGATGAGTGAACCAACAGAGATGGCCTACGTGCGCTGCCGCCCAGGCAGCTCAGAAACCAGCCAAAATGCTTGGCCTTTGGCTTTGTAAGTGCGCTGCCGCCCAGGCAGCTCAGAAAAATCAAACGGCCGTAGCTCTTCGCACGCCCTGGTGCGCTGCCGCCCAGGCAGCTCAGAAATTACGGCCGGTGCGATCGCCATGGTGTGCAGGGTGCGCTGCCGCCCAGGCAGCTCAGAAACAGTCGCGGTGTCCTACGCGGGTATCGAGCGGGTGCGCTGCCGCCCAGGCAGCTCAGAAAAGCCAACACCGACGATCAGCCGAAGCGCGACAGTGCGCTGCCGCCCAGGCAGCTCAGAAAAGCACGGTTAGCAATGCCCGAGACCGTGCCGTGTGCGCTGCCGCCCAGGCAGCTCAGAAATGGTACCAGGGCTTCAACTATGGCTACCAGGGGTGCGCTGCCGCCCAGGCAGCTCAGAAATACTCAACGAAGCCAAGCGCCTAAATGGTAGCGTGCGCTGCCGCCCAGGCAGCTCAGAAAACTGACCCCGCAAGCGCGCGCCAACTCAGACTGTGCGCTGCCGCCCAGGCAGCTCAGAAAGTGAGCATCCAGAGCTACTGGCTGAATACGACGTGCGCTGCCGCCCAGGCAGCTCAGAAATCTACTTTCATCTGGTGAATCGGGAGCCACTCGTGCGCTGCCGCCCAGGCAGCTCAGAAATAATCAAAAGAGGGGGAGATGACATCCTTATAGTGCGCTGCCGCCCAGGCAGCTCAGAAAAATGGCAACCTCTGCAGCCAGGGAGGTGCCACGTGCGCTGCCGCCCAGGCAGCTCAGAAAACGACGACGCGAGAGGCTGGCCCCTGCTTAACGTGCGCTGCCGCCCAGGCAGCTCAGAAAGTGGCGGCGTGGATCGTTTACCGCCACCCGTTGTGCGCTGCCGCCCAGGCAGCTCAGAAAAGTATCACGGTGCCGGCGGGCAACACCGGCTCGTGCGCTGCCGCCCAGGCAGCTCAGAAAGTCTACAGGAACGACCGGCCAATCGACCACTGGTGCGCTGCCGCCCAGGCAGCTCAGAAATCTACCCCCACTGCCCACGCTAACCACGGCAAGTGCGCTGCCGCCCAGGCAGCTCAGAAAGTGAACGGCAGTGCCGAAAACGGGAACATCAAGTGCGCTGCCGCCCAGGCAGCTCAGAAAGTGTCCGCATTGCAGGCATCCAAAGCCCAGAGCGTGCGCTGCCGCCCAGGCAGCTCAGAAATTCCACGCCGTGCTTTTCGTATGAGATTTTCAGTGCGCTGCCGCCCAGGCAGCTCAGAAACCGGATAAAATCTTTACATGACAGCAAATAAAGTGCGCTGCCGCCCAGGCAGCTCAGAAAAGCAATGCCGCCCCAGTTGCTGACGATCATGCGTGCGCTGCCGCCCAGGCAGCTCAGAAATAGCAAACCGTCGATCAGGCTTGCCCCGACTTGTGCGCTGCCGCCCAGGCAGCTCAGAAAATCAAGACCGGGCATTTGTTGTTTGTGCCCAGGTGCGCTGCCGCCCAGGCAGCTCAGAAAGCAGGCGAGGGATTGCCGCGCTACTGGATAGAGTGCGCTGCCGCCCAGGCAGCTCAGAAACTTTCGGGGCTAGGCTCTGCGTTGTTCGGCGGGTGCGCTGCCGCCCAGGCAGCTCAGAAAACGTTGATGAACGGCTGCTAGAAGAGCTGCCGGTGCGCTGCCGCCCAGGCAGCTCAGAAAGCCAACAGTGCGGTTTTTTTGTGTCTGCCAGTGTGCGCTGCCGCCCAGGCAGCTCAGAAAATAAACCCTCCTGCATAAAAAAGCCCCTGCGTGTGCGCTGCCGCCCAGGCAGCTCAGAAATCAAGGGCGCGCTGGCCGCGCTCAATGCTAATGTGCGCTGCCGCCCAGGCAGCTCAGAAAATTCATGGTCTTTCCTAACACGTCGCGTAAATGTGCGCTGCCGCCCAGGCAGCTCAGAAATAGCGCGTGAGCCGGGGGTTGATAGTGATGCCGTGCGCTGCCGCCCAGGCAGCTCAGAAATTGCCAATGAACGCCATCCTCTTCATCCCCACGTGCGCTGCCGCCCAGGCAGCTCAGAAACAGCAGCTCATCGTATTCATTCAGACGCTCGAGTGCGCTGCCGCCCAGGCAGCTCAGAAATAGCTGTGCCGCGACACGGCGATACTCATCTTGTGCGCTGCCGCCCAGGCAGCTCAGAAAATTACATCGCCAACGCTGGAACCAAACGTCTTGTGCGCTGCCGCCCAGGCAGCTCAGAAATGAAAATCAGCAAACGCTTTGGCATTTCTCAGGTGCGCTGCCGCCCAGGCAGCTCAGAAAATGCTAGGGCAAAGCATAAATTGTGAAGCCTCGTGCGCTGCCGCCCAGGCAGCTCAGAAAGTGATCTGGGTTAAAGTTTCTTTTGGCACGAAGTGCGCTGCCGCCCAGGCAGCTCAGAAACCTCCTCTGCCGTATCGGCGTTAACAATCCAAGTGCGCTGCCGCCCAGGCAGCTCAGAAAACCACGTCACTCGGAATAACTCGATGCTGCCAGTGCGCTGCCGCCCAGGCAGCTCAGAAACGAGCCCGTTTTTGTTTGGCTATCCATGGTCGGTGCGCTGCCGCCCAGGCAGCTCAGAAAATCGGGGCGCGTCTTTCGCGCATTGTTTCGTAGTGCGCTGCCGCCCAGGCAGCTCAGAAAAGCCGCCCTGCCGATTTGCAAATTGGCGATAAGTGCGCTGCCGCCCAGGCAGCTCAGAAAACCAGCTAGGCGACCCGCTGGCGCCGTCCAGCGTGCGCTGCCGCCCAGGCAGCTCAGAAAGCGAACACTTCGCCGCCCAGCCAGGGCGAACCGTGCGCTGCCGCCCAGGCAGCTCAGAAAACGGCTACACCGGCGACATGCGCGCCCTGTCAGTGCGCTGCCGCCCAGGCAGCTCAGAAATCTCCGGTACCGCCAGCCGCGCGAACGTCAGTGTGCGCTGCCGCCCAGGCAGCTCAGAAAAATAGCCTGGCTGAGATTGAACAGTTGCTACGGTGCGCTGCCGCCCAGGCAGCTCAGAAAGGCTTCGCCCTCACACCGCCCTGGTTACGGTTGTGCGCTGCCGCCCAGGCAGCTCAGAAATTCGAGCGCGCTTTTTTAGATCTGTTGGGTGAGTGCGCTGCCGCCCAGGCAGCTCAGAAAACGCCCCGCCTGCCCTGGTTACGGGCGCGACGGTGCGCTGCCGCCCAGGCAGCTCAGAAAATCGGTGGCCGCGAACACCGCCGCCGTTTCGGGTGCGCTGCCGCCCAGGCAGCTCAGAAACAACCCCTACGCAAAAGCCCTCAAGGCCAACGGTGCGCTGCCGCCCAGGCAGCTCAGAAACGCGACGGTGAAGTCATGGTGCGCATTCTGCGGTGCGCTGCCGCCCAGGCAGCTCAGAAAGTCCCAAATGATGGACCGCCGTGATGCCAACAGTGCGCTGCCGCCCAGGCAGCTCAGAAAAGGAAGAAGCGGCGATCCTTTTCATGCTGCTTGTGCGCTGCCGCCCAGGCAGCTCAGAAAGTGCGCACGCGAAAGTAGCGCTTCTTGGGATCGTGCGCTGCCGCCCAGGCAGCTCAGAAAGCTGGCGTGCTGATGGGCAAAGACCGGGAAGGGTGCGCTGCCGCCCAGGCAGCTCAGAAATAACGATTCGTTAGAGGTGCTGGATAAGCTGCGTGCGCTGCCGCCCAGGCAGCTCAGAAAGCCCACATCGAGCAGCGCCTGGGCGAACTGCAGTGCGCTGCCGCCCAGGCAGCTCAGAAAACGATGAAATCTGGATGTCGGCAGGCGACCTGGTGCGCTGCCGCCCAGGCAGCTCAGAAAATGAAGTAGCGCGCGGGTTTTTGGGCCTGCGAGTGCGCTGCCGCCCAGGCAGCTCAGAAAAAATAGACCTCGTCGACGCCGCCGACCGCCTAGTGCGCTGCCGCCCAGGCAGCTCAGAAAATCGACACCGGTGCCACGTTCGGCGTTGGCCTGTGCGCTGCCGCCCAGGCAGCTCAGAAATTCTGGCACGAACGGCGCGCGCACTGCTTGCAGTGCGCTGCCGCCCAGGCAGCTCAGAAACAGTACTTCAGCAACAAGGACAATAGCACCCGGTGCGCTGCCGCCCAGGCAGCTCAGAAAATTCCTGTTCCTGCCGCGCGGTGCTGTCATCTGTGCGCTGCCGCCCAGGCAGCTCAGAAAAATGTGGGTAGGAGGTTCGCCTCGCTTCTTTGGTGCGCTGCCGCCCAGGCAGCTCAGAAAAGCCCGCGTATGAGCTGGTCATTGATGAGCTCGTGCGCTGCCGCCCAGGCAGCTCAGAAAACGCGCAGCACAAAGGTTTGCGCGCTGGCGCCGTGCGCTGCCGCCCAGGCAGCTCAGAAAATCGACTGGGCGCAAGGCGGGCCGCTAATCGCGTGCGCTGCCGCCCAGGCAGCTCAGAAAGGACGCTAGGTGGCTGCGCAGGTTACGGGCGTGTGCGCTGCCGCCCAGGCAGCTCAGAAAAAGCTAGCTCGCAATCCTGTTAGCTACGAAGCGTGCGCTGCCGCCCAGGCAGCTCAGAAAGGAACTGGAAGCCAGCTTTGCAGATCGCCAAGGTGCGCTGCCGCCCAGGCAGCTCAGAAAAGTAGCTCGGCAGACTCCAAGTGCTCGCTAAGGTGCGCTGCCGCCCAGGCAGCTCAGAAATCGCTTATGCCGTCAATCTCCCGCATCGCGAAGTGCGCTGCCGCCCAGGCAGCTCAGAAATGGAGGCCAAGCAGCAATTCAACCGTGCGTTAGTGCGCTGCCGCCCAGGCAGCTCAGAAAATCTGACCCTGATGCGTCATTCACTACACCCCGTGCGCTGCCGCCCAGGCAGCTCAGAAATTTCAAGTCGGACATGATGGGCCGCTTGTTGGGTGCGCTGCCGCCCAGGCAGCTCAGAAAAGGTGGCTTTTGCCGGTGCCTACCGTGCCCATGTGCGCTGCCGCCCAGGCAGCTCAGAAACGCCGGCATCCCGCGCAAGTTCCTAGGCTCAACGTGCGCTGCCGCCCAGGCAGCTCAGAAAGAACGAAGCCTTGAAGGCGCTCGGCAAGCTGCGTGCGCTGCCGCCCAGGCAGCTCAGAAAACTACGTCGTCGGGCAAGCCAGCGGGCGGGACGTGCGCTGCCGCCCAGGCAGCTCAGAAAATGTCAGGCGTGACTATCTTGCCTTTGGTGCCGTGCGCTGCCGCCCAGGCAGCTCAGAAATGGAATCGGCCGCTGTTGGGATTCACGCCCATGTGCGCTGCCGCCCAGGCAGCTCAGAAAGTTCCAGGCTTCGGCCTTCTCGATGTTGCCCTGTGCGCTGCCGCCCAGGCAGCTCAGAAACGCCACCACCCCCGCCGCCTGGGAATTCTCCAGTGCGCTGCCGCCCAGGCAGCTCAGAAAGCTAGAAAGCCAGGCCAGTGAGGCGGGCGAGAGTGCGCTGCCGCCCAGGCAGCTCAGAAATGACGCTATTGGCGTGCCGACCCAGTGGGGTCGTGCGCTGCCGCCCAGGCAGCTCAGAAACTAACCATTTCAGTGCGTGCCGATGCGAAATTGTGCGCTGCCGCCCAGGCAGCTCAGAAAAAAGCAGCGGCTATCCCCAGCGTCAACACCGAGTGCGCTGCCGCCCAGGCAGCTCAGAAAGACAAGCTGCCGCCCGTATCGCGAATGTAGTCGTGCGCTGCCGCCCAGGCAGCTCAGAAAAAGGGTAAATTCAAATCAACGGCCCCTCCCTCGTGCGCTGCCGCCCAGGCAGCTCAGAAAACCCGCGCCACCAAGCAGCCGCGCAAATGCCCGTGCGCTGCCGCCCAGGCAGCTCAGAAACAAGGCGAACCCACATCACCAAGCTGTTCACCGTGCGCTGCCGCCCAGGCAGCTCAGAAAATTCGTCGCGCAGGGCATCTTGAGTGCTGGCCGTGCGCTGCCGCCCAGGCAGCTCAGAAAATTCGTCGCGCAGGGCATCTTGAGTGCTGGCCGTGCGCTGCCGCCCAGGCAGCTCAGAAATGTTCAAGCGCCCAGGCGTAGGCATCCTGCTCGTGCGCTGCCCAGGTAGCTCAGGTAAACGTCAACGAAGCGCAGAAGTATGGGTGAGAGTACGCTGCCGTCCAGGCAGTTTTGCTAGATTTAAGATGTGTACTGGTAGTATCGCTGTGCGGTGCTTTCGGGGTGCGCTAGCGCTCATGCCAAGCTACAAGTGACGTGCATTGGGCGAGTAAGTGGTTAGGCCTGACTGCTTTCATGCGATTTAGTGCTCGACAGGTTGAAACGTTACCGCTTCATCGAAACTGTACATACACTTTTCTGGAAAAGCGTGCAGCTCGCTATCGGTCTCAATCGCTGCTGCGCGGCGTGCATCTTCGTACGCTTCGCTCATCAGTTCAGGTAATGATGCTTTTAGGCTGGGGTTGTCGTTCAGTAAGCGATTCGTTTTGGCTTGGGCATCAATGATCGTCAACCGCCAGCTACGTGAGCGGCGTTCGGGCTGGTGATCCCATTTCAGCAGGTGCATTAACAGACGAGCCAATTGGCTGACCAGCGCGCGCCGTTCGCTTTTGCCCATGCTCTCAATCTCCTCGGCGAGGTGCTCAAGATCAAGTTGCTCCAGTTTCCCCGCCCGCAGTAGCCCAGCTTGCTCCAGGGCCCAGGCATAGGCATCGTGTTCATAATGTACGGCCATAGTGATACTCCTCTAAAACCGCTAAACCACTTTGCATTTGTTTAGTGTAAACGCAAGAAGACAACAGGCGACAATATTGAAGTGAGTATAAATTTACATGGTGGCTTCTGTTAACTGTTGCTAACGCGGAGTGTGAGGATAGTTTGCCTGCCACCTTAGGTGATTAATTTGCGCTGTAGCTCAGGCAGCTCAGAAAGATGTGGGAGTTCGAGTCTCCCCATCCGCAATAAATATGATAAGTGCCTTTGGTATTGCTGCGCGTAATCGCAAGGCCATCAATGTGGTTGCGATTACGCTACTCAAGAATGGCTGCTTGGCTATTCAAATTCACACAAAAAAGCCATCGCGTTGGATGGCCTCTGTTACTGAAATCAGGAACGCGCTAACGCGTTAATCTTCTTTCGGCGGTGTTTCCATGGCGCGTTTGTCGTCGGGTACCCGTACGATGTGGCCGACTTCGAGCTTGCTGTGGCGTTGGTGGCGGCCGCCGCTGGTGTCGATAATGGCGACAACTTCGCCAATGCTGACAGCGTCATCTTCGCGGTAGGCTTCTACTTTGATGCGTACCATCATGCCCTGGAAACGTGCGGAAATAATATCGCCTGGGTCGGGTGCCCTGTGGTCGGGGTCGTTTTTAAAGTATTCCGCTACGCTGGCGCTGCCGGGTTCGTCCCATTCAATATGCTGATGCATTGTGGTCTTCCTTGTCGTGTTGGATGTTGCTTCAGTGTAGTGCGTTCAGCTGCTTACTTCATCAGGGCTGGCGGTGCTTTCTAAACCGCCTGGGCTTGCTGCCTCTGCTCGCGCTTCATTGGCTTGTTCTTCATTCTGCTCTTCAATCTGTTCTTCAGTTTGCGTTTCAACTTGTGTTTCAGCTTGTTTTTCAATTCCCGCTACGCTGTTTGTTTGCCCCACGTATTGAAACAGGAAATTGAGCGCGGCGGGTAGGCTGGCGCGCCAAACCTGCCATGTGTGGCCGCCGGGGTAAAGGTCGAGCCGTACCTCGTTGGGTTGAATGCGCTCCATGGCTTGGCGGAGTAAGCGGGCGTGAAATTCTGCGTCGTAAACGTCGCTGCGCCCGGCGCTGATATACAGTGGTACGGGGGGAAGGTCGCCTTCTTCATCGGTGCCGCGGGGGGTGACACGCAGGCGGTACTCTTCTAAATGGGCGGTGTAGTTGAGGGTTTCCCAAAGCTCGCGGTCAAATTGCCCTTGGTCATTAATAAAGGCTGGGTGGCGCCAGGCGGAGGAGTTGCGCGGTGGTAGGGGGGCGTAGCTTGCGGGGCTAAGCGCCGCGACGGCGGCAAATAAATCAGGCCGTTCTAGGGCGAAGTTAAGCGCACCGTAACCACCGGCGGAAAGCCCCGCTACGCCACGTAGGTGGCGTTCTTGCCCAACGCGATAGGTAGCTTCCACGTGGGGCATTAGGTCATTAAAAAACGCGCTACGGGCGGGTTCGTTATGGCCATCTACCCACCAGCTGCGGCTGCCGGGCATAATGAAAACTGCCGGGGGTATATGCCCTGCGCGAATTAACCTGTCGGCTACCTGTTGTAAATTGCCGCGGGAAACCCAGTCGCGGTCGGTGCCAAAAGAGCCGTGCAGCATGTAAATGACGGGATAGGGCGTAGTCGACTGGGTGTCATAATTATCAGGTAAATACACGCTATAAGGGTAATCGTAACCGAGGGTGGATGAGGAAAAATAATGATGCTCAACGTCGCTTGCCAAGCTGTGGCCGCTGAGTGTTAGCCACCCAATAAAAGTGGTGAGTAGGGTGCGAAACCGGTAGGAGAGGAAAGGTGGTTTTGGGATGAACACGTTTTCTCCGGAATTAAACTAGTTTAATAAAGTCGGACAGCGCGGCGGTACTGGTTGTTCATCGTAGCTATGCAGACTCGTTATGCCGAGCAGTTACACAAAGTAGCCATGCAGGATAGCAGGTTAGGCGTATGTAGCGGCGGGAGGCCCAATGCGAAAAATTGAAGAGATCTATTGGTTGCGCGCTTACGGCTGTATAGCCGTTTTTTTGTTTCATTTATTAGATCACGTCAATCAACGCCTCGATAATGTCGCCACTGATTTAATGCGCCTGCCGCTGGTGCTGGGTACGCCAATATTTCTGTTTATATCGGTCTTTGTGTTTGCTGTTCGCTACGATAAATCCGTGCCGGAGGGGTTTCTTATTCAGCGCGTAAAGTATGTGATGGTGCCGTACTTTGTGTATGGCTTTATTTATTCCACCGCTGAATGGTTAAGCCAACAGGCGTCGGATGAGCCGGTGGGGTTCGTGGCTAATGCTATCGAGTATTACGTTTATGCGGGCTGGCATGGCTATTTTTTGATCATTGCGATGCAGTTTTACGTGGCTTATTGGCTGTTTACCCGCTGGCAGCTGTGGCGATTGAATCCGGTGCCATGGTTGTGGGGTGCCTGCGTTATCAGCATGGCGTATTGGGGGCTGGCTTATTGGTTTGATGTTGATTTGCCCGGCTACCTGCTGTGGATCGCCCCGCTGGGGTGGATCTATGTGTTTTTCCTGGCGCTGGTGCTAGTGCGCTACTACCCGCTAGCTCAAGAGGGTGTACTCGCTGAGCGGCCCACCTGGATGCAGCAATTGGCGCACCCGGCGTGGTTGGTGCTGTTGGTGGCGCTAATTATAGCGGCGACGTTTGCGGGTTGGCTGGCGTTTTCATCCAAAGAGGTGTGGGTGATTCCATTTTTCGTGCTGTTTACGCTTTGCGCCATGCGTTATTTGGCTGGGCGCCCGGCGCCATTGTGGGTGCGCCACATCAATGCGTATTCGTTTGGGATTTACTTGGCCCACCCCATGTTCTTTGTGCTTGCCGATCTGGTCGTTGAGCCTTTGTCGTTGCCGATTGGGGTGTATGCGCTGGTACTCATCGTCGTGGGACTCGCCGGGTCGGTGGCCCTTAATAAATTGGCGAATACCACCACACTGGGAGCGATGCTGTTTGGCAAGCGCTTGAAGGTTCGGTAATGGAAATATGTGAGTGCATAAATCGAAAGGCACGGCTTACCGCTTCGATGTGTAAGCGAGATCCGGGTCGTTGGGCAGCATGGCGGATGTGTGTTCAGCAGCCTGGCTAAGCAAGCGGCCGCTGTACGTTTTTAAGCGAGTGGGGCAGTCATGCAAACGCTGTAAAAAATCGTCAATCGCGCTGGCGTCATCCAGCTCGGGATCAAATCCACCTAAGCGCTCAAGCCAGGCCCGCCTGACGGCGATGTAGGGCGGTAACAGCAGCGTGCTTGCCAATAAGCGGCGCAGGATGCGTTTGGCTAATGATGGCTGAGCAAGGCCAACAATTAAGGCATCAAGGTTGTAGGTGTTCAATTGCGGGTAGAGTGAGCCCCAGAGGCTGGCAGGCAGTGGCTGCTTCTGCAGCGCAATAATTAACCACTCAGCTTGGCTGGCAAAGGCTGCTTTATTGAGGCGTGCGCCTAGTGGTAGCTTGGGGGTGATCAAGCAATGAGTGTGGTAGCGCTGCTCAATCGAGCTGAGACGCGCATGGGCTTGCGTGCTGGTTACCAAAATGGGCAGCAAGTGGTCGGCTACGCCAGAATCACGTATGGATTTTAAGTGGCGTGGCAACATGTTACCCGTCACCATGGCATCAACGATAAAGCAAACCGACCCCATTTGCCGACTCCGATTGTGAGCAAATCTATCAAATTGTAATTTATTGTAGTATCTGGCTTATTTGGGTAGCAAGTAAAAAAACTTGCGAGCCAAAAAAGAGGGCTCACTATTATTCATGCACTTTATTGGCGCATAAAACATTATTTTTGCCCTGTATTGGTGCGCTATGGCTTTTTTAAACAGCTGCCGAACCAGCATTTAGCTGCTATGCGTCATCAAGAGGCATCCTTGTCCACTTTTTAACGTTTATAAAACAATTGGTTGCTGATTTTTTATGCCATCTTGGTGCAGGGTTGGCATGTTCTCTGCATTATATTTGCAAGCGGCTAGCGGGCCGTAGGCATAAGCCCTACGACGTGCTAAAACGATAGCCGGTCTGAAATGCTCGCTGAGCGATTTGTTCACTAATGTCAGGCAAACGTTGAGCGAACAAGAATGACAAACGTGCGGTTTAGCGCGTATTTTGTCGAACAACACATTTATCGGTAGCTTACAGTCGTTAACTTTAAGCCACGCTCATACCGGAGGACTCTATGTCAGCCAAGACTCTCGCGCTAATTGAAGAACATGATGTTAAGTGGGTAGATCTGCGTTTCACCGACACTCGCGGTAAAGAACAGCACGTGACTGTGCCTGCTCGCGATGTGAACGAAGAATTCTTTGAGAATGGCCAGATGTTTGATGGCTCTTCTATCGAAGGTTGGAAGGGCATTAACGAATCCGACATGATTCTGCGCCCGGAAGATGGCACTGGCTATCTCGACCCCTTCACCGAAGATGCGACGCTGGTTCTGCGCTGCGACATCATCGAGCCGGCCACTATGCAGGGCTACGATCGTGACCCGCGCTCCATCGCCAAGCGCGCTGAAGCTTATCTAGAGTCTACTGGCCTGGGCGACACTGCGTTTTTCGGTCCTGAGCCTGAATTCTTTATCTTTGACGAAGTGCATTGGAAGTCTGACATTCAGGGCTCCATGTACAAAATCACGTCTGACGAAGGCGCTTGGGCGACCAGTAACCAGGTAGAAGGCGGTAACTTAGGCCACCGCCCGCGCGTTAAAGGCGGCTACTTCCCGGTTCCCCCGGTTGACAGCTTCCACGATATTCGTGGCGCGATGTGTAACACCCTGGAAGCGATTGGCCAGACTGTCGAGGTTCACCACCACGAAGTTGCCAACGCGGGTCAGAACGAAATCGGCGTTAAATTCAACACGCTGGTGAAGAAAGCTGACGAAGTGCAGGAAATGAAGTACGTGATCCACAACGTGGCGCACGCGTATGGTAAAACGGCGACCTTTATGCCGAAGCCGCTGGTAGGCGACAACGGTTCTGGTATGCACGTTCACCAGTCGTTCTGGAAAGGTGGTGAGAACCAGTTCGCCGGTGACGAGTACGCTGGCCTGTCTGAAATGGCGCTTTTCTATATCGGCGGCATCATCAAGCACGCCCGTGCCCTAAACGCCTTTACTAACGCTTCTACCAACTCGTACAAGCGTCTGGTACCTGGCTTTGAAGCGCCGGTCATGCTGGCCTACAGTGCCCGTAACCGTTCTGCTTCTATCCGTATTCCTTACACCGCTAGCCCGAAAGGCAAGCGTGTTGAAGCTCGCTTCCCTGATCCGACTGCCAACCCGTACCTGGCATTCTCTGCCATGTTGATGGCCGGTATCGACGGTATCAAGAACAAGATCCATCCTGGCGATGCAATGGATAAAAACCTGTACGACCTGCCGCCAGAAGAAGGCAAGTTAGTACCGACCGTAGCACACAGCCTGGATCAAGCACTGGAAGCCCTCGACGCTGACCGTGCGTTCCTGACCGAAGGTGGCGTGTTCACCGACGAAATGATCGATGCCTACATCGAACTCAAGATGGAAGAAGTGGAGCGTATCCGTATGACGACGCACCCCATCGAGTTTGATATGTACTACAGCTGCTAATCAGCGCTTTTAGCACCTAACTGCTACCATCACCCTAGCGGTGGTAACAGTTGATAAAGACGCAGTTGATCAAAACGCAGTTGATCAAAATAGTATCAAAACCCCGCTTCGGCGGGGTTTTTCGTTATTGAGGGTGTGACAAGTGTGAGGAGCAGTATGGGCAAGCTAACCACGTACACGATCAGCTTCTTGATGGCCGCTTTGCTGGGCATCGGGGCGGCCATCATGTCAGGTGCGGCTTTTGGGCAAACGGTTTTCAGGGTCATTGATGAGCACGGCAACGTTACGTTTACCGATAACCCTGGCCGCGGCGGGGAGGCGTTGGAATTGGCACCGTTGCCAAGCCTGCCGCCTGGGTTAAGCGCAGCTACGGCCAGTGTAGCCACGCCCGCTACTGGGCGCCCACGTGGCAAGCCAGGGCAGCCTTTTATGCCGTATGACCATTTTTCGATTGCACTGCCCCAGCAAGGCGCACGGCTGCCGGAGCGAAGCACCGCGGTGGAAGTGGCTATTGCGCCTCCGCTGCGCGATGACCACCAAGTGCGGCTGATAGTGAATGGAGAGATTAGCCAGACCGCGCTGCACAGTGATGTTTTCTGGTTAACGGGGCTTCCTGCGGGGCAGCACGAGCTTCAAGCAGAGCTACTGGATAGTAGCCAGCGTTTACAGCACCGCACGCCCGCAGTGACGATTACGGTTCCTTAGACCGGGTGGTTAAAATCTCGAATGCACTAAATTGGTGCGGTTGTGGAGGCATTTGGCGCGGTGATTGCGCTAAAACGATCCATCTTCTTTTATTGCTATGCCCGCAAGCCGTGCAACTAGGCATAAATGCATAATTGGCGCGCTTTTTGCAGTTCCCTCATTGATTATCCACCTGTAGGTCTGCAACGGCGATGGAAGACGTAATTTCTCAGGACACCACCATGCATCAGCGTTTGCTTGAACATCTCACCACGGCGGTACTGCTGCTGGACGGCGAGCTGCGTGTGCGCTGGATGAACCCTGCCGCTGAAGCCTTACTAGCGGTTAGCTTAAGCCGCGTTCACGGCATCAGCCTAGATACGCTTCTGGGCGGTGTTGACAGCATCGATGAGGTATTGGCTAAAGCGCGGGATGCGTTTCATCCTTACACCCAGCGAGAAGCGCGTATTACGCCGCTGAACAGTGAGCCGCTGACGGTCGACTACACTGTAACGCCGCTATCGGACGACGAGTTACTGTTAGAAGTGGAGCCGCGGGATCGGTTAATGCAGATCTCGCGTGAAGAGGCGCTGACCACTCGCCAAGAAACCATCAAGATATTGGCCCGTGGGCTTGCTCACGAAGTGAAAAACCCGCTCGGCGGGATTCGTGGTGCTGCACAGCTGTTAGAACGGGATTTAGACGATCCGGCGCTGCGCGAATATACCCATATCATTGTGGAAGAGGTGGATCGGCTGCGCGACTTGGTCGACTCCATGCTGGGCCCTAACCGTGTGCTTAAGCATGAGCCGGTCAATATTCACCGGGTGTTGGAGCGTGTACGCGCGCTGTTAATTGCCGAGCATCCCAGCGTTGTTATTAGCCGCGATTATGACCCCAGTTTGCCCGACCTTTCCGGCGATGAATCTCAAATGATTCAAGCGGTACTCAACGTTGCACGCAACGCCGTGCAAGCCATGAGCGATGCTCAAACCCCTGAACCTACCTTAATATTGCGCACCCGCGCCCGGCGACAGTTTACCCTCGGGGCGGAACGCCACCGCTTAGTCAGTGAAGTCTCGGTGATTGATAACGGCCCAGGCATTCCCGATACGCTGCAGGAAACGCTGTTCTACCCGATGGTGTCAGGACGCGCAGAAGGCAGTGGCCTTGGGTTATCGATCGCCCAGTCGATTTTGCACCAACATCAAGGATTGATCGAATGCGACTCACGACCCGGACATACCGAATTTCGTTTACTGATTCCATTGGTAATAATTTTACCGGAGAAGCGTCATGACTGAGGCTACACGTACCGATGTTGCGCGGGTGGTGATTGTCGATGACGACCGCGCTATCCGCTGGGTGCTGGAGCGCGCCTTGGCGCAGCCCGATCTCGATGTTGAGTGTATTGAGCGTGCAGATACAGCCCTTGCGCGTTTACTGGAAAGCCCTCCCGACGTGCTGGTCACCGACATTCGTATGCCAGGCATCGACGGCCTGGACTTAATGGCGAGAGTACGCGAGGCGCATCCCGATCTACCGGTGATCGTGATGACCGCCCATTCCGACCTAGACAGCGCCGTCGCTTCCTATCAGGGCGGGGCGTTTGAATACCTGCCTAAACCGTTTGACGTTGATGAAGCCCTGGCGCTGGTGCGCCGCGCCGTGGCCCACGCCCGGGAACGCCAACGACCGGTCGCCGTGCCGGAAGGCTTAAACGCTGAGATTATTGGTGAAGCGCCCGCGATGCAGGAGGTGTTTCGCGCCATTGGCCGTCTTTCTCACTCGCATATCACGGTGTTAATCAACGGGGAGTCGGGGACGGGTAAAGAGCGCGTTGCCCAGGCGCTGCATCAGCATAGCCCGCGTGCCGGTAAACCCTTTATCGCGTTGAACATGGCGGCGATTCCTCGCGACTTGATCGAATCGGAGCTGTTTGGCCATGAGAAGGGTGCTTTTACTGGGGCGGCACAGCAGCGCCAAGGGCGGTTTGAGCAGGCCAACGGCGGCACACTGTTTTTAGATGAAATAGGCGATATGCCATCGGAAACCCAAACGCGCCTGCTGCGCGTGCTGGCGGATGGTGAGTTCTATCGCGTCGGGGGGCATACGCCGGTCAAAGTGGACGTGCGTATCATCGCCGCTACTCACCAAAATCTAGAAGTGCTGGTGGATGACGGCCGCTTCCGGGAGGATTTGTTCCACCGCCTGAACGTGATTCGTATCCACCTGCCGAAACTGGCTGAAAGGCGCGAAGATATACCACGTTTAACCCGACACTTTCTGGCCGAAGCGGCGAAAGAGCTGACTACCGATATCAAGGTGCTGACCAGTGAAGCGGAAGCCCACCTAACACGCTTGCCGTGGCCCGGTAACGTGCGGCAGTTGGAAAATATCTGCCGGTGGCTGACGGTGATGGCGTCGGGGCGTGAAATCCTGGTTGAAGATTTGCCGCAGGAACTGCGCTCGCCAAGCGCTTCCGAAAGTAGCGCCCATGGCGATTGGCGTACGGCGTTTCGCGACTGGGCGGATCATGCCTTGGCCGAAGGCCATACCCATCTTTTGGAAGAGGCGGTGCCCGATTTTGAGCGGATTCTGATTGAAACCGCTTTAAAGCATACCGGTGGACGCAAAGGTGAAGCCGCTGAACTGCTTGGCTGGGGGCGTAATACACTGACCCGCAAATTAAAAACGCTGCTGCCAGCACTGGCTGACGAGTAAAGGCTAAGCAGTCGTTACTGCTCAAGGCGTTTAATCTCAGCCAATATCGCCTCAGCTTCTTCGGTAAGGGTGGCATTGGCGCGCATATCGCCGTTACGAGACGCTTCCATCGCGGCTTGCAGTTTACGCTCATAATTTTGCTGGAGTTTCTTTTTGGGGTCGCGCTTAAACATGCCAAACATAAGCAATTTCCTCACTATCTGGTTTTGGTGTACACCATTTGTATAGGTTTTGGTTGCTTGTGTCGAATGTTTGTTTTGGTCAGCGGTTATGCGTCGTTCTGAGAGTCCGCGCTGCATTGACATAGAAAGCGCTCAAAATCGACCAAAATGGTGTCGAGGCTGGCGTGTAAGCGGTGATCATCGTCCACCATTCTCAGCGACAGCCGCTGCAGGCGAGCACGTTCAATCACCGGTTCAGGGGCAACGATATCATCGCGCCAGCCGTGAACAATGTGCGTGTGGCGTGCCTGGATGGTGGGCGACGTTTCAGGGTAGGCGGCTATGCCTAACGCGGGGGCTAACAAAAAACAGCCTAATACGGGCTGCTGAGCGCTGACGGCCGCGCTTAGCCACCCGCCCAGGCTTGAACCTGCCAGTACACAGTGGGCAGGGTCATCACCGCGCTCGGCTATCACCTGTAAAAGATGCTGAAGACGTTGCTGGGGCTCTGCCATGCCTCGATAGTCCATTACCACGGGCTCACAATCATCTAGTTTTTCAGCAACGCCTTTTAGTGCCTGGATTTTAAGTGCCCCTGGGCCGCTCTCTAGGCCGTGGGATAAGTAAACAGTCATCATCACGTTTAGCTCGCTGAGCGTTGGATAGCTTCTCCACCCTGTTCGATATCCTCACCAGCACCCCGAATGGTATTGCAACCACTTACCAACAGAAGTGTGGTCATGACGAGTATGGCAAGCGCAATAGTACGTTTCATAGCGGTTTCCTCAAAGGCATGGGCGTGCGTCAAACATTGATAGAGCTGTCTGGACACTTTTTAAAGCAAAGCCTTTTTATAGCAAAGTGGGAAGGTTCGTTAGCAAAAATAATCGCTGTTGCGCCGTTTCGCCATCATTTTAATGTGTTTCAGCTAGATAGATGTGTCTTGATAACGTGTGCTTATGTCGCATGTGCCAGTTCTACACATCAAAAGTGCAGGGAAATTAGCCTATTTGGAGATGTTTGTTGTTTTTAAGTTATTGTTTTTAATTATTAATGTTGATTATTGGCATGGCTTGGCGCAGTCCCTGCAGCTACTGAGTAGTTGCGTAGAAGTTCAGTTGTTTAGCTCTAGCCGTTTAGATAATTGTTATTAGTAACTAAGTGAGTGGGTTGAGAGAAAAAAGGAAGGCAGGACGCCGAAAGACAAACAGGGAGTTAAGTTAAAGGACAATCCGCCCACTCACTGGTTGCAGCGCAAGGAGGCGCTGTTCATCAGACCAAGGAGTGGAGTCGGTGCAAAACGGCCATCTCGTGAAAACGGGGTGGTCTTTTTGCGTGCGAAAAATATTTTAAGTACTTGATTTTTATATATTTTAAAATTTAGCTTTTTGCATCGCTTTTGTACACACAGCTCTCGTACAGATAAAACCTGTGTTTTAGTCTATCCTTTCGATAAAACCAAATGTAGCGGTTAGAAAACGTCAACGTAACGACCGCACACGACCAGGGACAAGATTATGGCGATGGCATTGATGTTATGCATGTTTGTTTTGTTCTTAGGGTTTTCGGGGGTTGGTGTGTATATGATGTTTAAGACATCTTTCATGGCCACTATGGACGAGCGCGATGACATGCCTCCCGACATTTAACCAACTGCTCTAACCATAACAATTATTTAAAAATAACTAAAATGCCCGCGTAAGCAGGCATTTTGCGTTAGTGCTTCCAACGGCCTTTGCCTCGCTCAGGCACCATACGCTCGAAATAGAGCAAGCCAAATGCAAGCCAGCCCACGGTTAATAAGCGGTAAAAATAAGTCGGAAGAAAACGGCCATTACCCCATCCAATAAAGGCTGACCAAGGCAAAGGCATAGCCCAATGCAGCGCCTGCCAGTACATCACTCACATAGTGCAGCCCCAGTCCGACGCGGGAGATCGCAATCAGTAGGGATAGCGGTAGGATCACCGGTAGTAGCCAGGGGGTGTGAGCGGCTACTAATACGCTAAACATCACCGCATGCATGGTGTGGCCGCTGGGAAAACTATAACGATCACGTGCCGGTTCACAGCACAGGATGCCCTCGCTATAGGTGATAAAGGGCCGCTCACGACAGAGTCGTGTTTTTACCAGGCGATATACAGCTATGGCAAACAGCGCAATAACGCTGTACTGCATCAACCGCCACGAGCCGTTTGGTTGAAGCCAGGGCTGGGCCAGAATCAGCAGCACCCATACCGGCCAATCACCTAAGCGGCTGGCAGCTTGCAGAGTAATGCGCCAGGGGCGATACAGCGAGAGCCGCGATATGCGCTGGCATAATTGCCACTCTAGTAAATCAAGACGGTCGAATACGACAAGCGGACGCGGGCGCATGGTGAGCCTCCTGGGCTTGGTGTAAATAACGCAGAAACTGCTCTGCAATCCCTGTCCAGCTCTGTTCAAGTGCACGTAAGCGCGCTACTCGACCTAGGCGCGCGTAGTCAGCGGGGTGCTGGCACAGCTCGACCGCTGCCTGCTGAAAGGCAGCGCTATTGCCAGCGGGAACGGTAATACCGTTATAGCCACTATTAATGAGTTCGGCGCTGGCAGCATGCTCATAAGCCACCACGGCTAAGCCGCTGGCCATTGCTTCTGCGACCACATTCCCCCAGGTTTCTGAAAGTGAGGGGAAAATAAACAGATCGGCACTGGCATAGTGGCGAGCCAGCGATTCCTGCCCCACGAAGCCGGTGAAATGCGCGTCCGGCAGTGCTTTTTCCAGCTGTGCCCGCGCAGGGCCGTCGCCTACGATGACCTGAGCGATATCGGGACGCACTTCGCGCATGGCTTGAAGGCTTTCATGGAGCAGGGTGAGGTTTTTTTCGGCGGCTAACCGACCAACATAAAGTGCGACCGGCTGATGTTCGCCTACGCCCCAGCGCTGGCGCAATTGTGTATCACGATGAGCAGGCGAGAAGCGCTCTCCGTCTAGCCCACGTGAAAGCACATGGATATCCCGGATCCCTTGCTGTTGAAGCGTATTAGCTTGCTGATGGGTAGGCACTAACGTTAGGTCGCAGCCATTATGAAAGTAGCGAAGGTAGCGCCGTGTGGTCGATGCCAGCCAAGTAACACCATAATCTTCGCAGTAGTGATCAAAGTTCGTGTGCCAACCCGCCACTAGAGGGATATTGAGCCGCCGTGCCGCTTGACGAGCAGCCCAGCCGAGCGGGCCTTGGGTTGCTAAGTAGATAACATCAGGGCGATGTTGGTCCCAAAAGCGTCGTAATGTGGCGGGTGTGACTAATCCCACCTGAACATCGGAATAGCCGGGTAAAGCAAGGCGCTGCACTTGCAGTTCGCTGTTCACCCCCGTTGCATGACTAGGGGTTCTTGGGCGAGGACGAATAACATCAACCGGCACTCCTTGCCGACGAAGTTCGTAGCTTAACCGGCTCAGCGTATGGGCAACGCCATTAATATCCGGTGACCATGTTTCACTGACGATGCAGAGCCGCATAAGCGATCCATCCCTTTATCACGTTTTTATGCAGTGTGGGCAGAGTGAATGACACTGCCGAGTCAAATGGATGAACAAGCGATGACAACGTGGTAAGGAATGATAACGAACGGCAATGCCATGACTGTCAGAAAGCCAATCGCGCGATTATCACCTAGGCTGGGTAGGACGCATTATAAATGGCAACAGGGAGACAAACATGAAGCCGACAGTGGTAATTACGGGAGCCAATCGCGGCGTAGGTTTAGCGTTGGCAGAGCACTATTTTGACGCTGGGTGGCAGGTTATAGGCGTTTGCCGTCAGTCGTCGGAAGAGCTCGATCGCGTGGCTGATCAAGTGATTGAGAACATTGATGTTACCCAGCCAGATGATATCGTCCGCCTGGTAACGGCGCTCGACGGGCAAGCGATCACGCTGTTAATTAACAATGCAGGCATGCTGCGTGATGAATCGCTTGGCGATATTGATCTCGACAGTATCCGAGAGCAGATGGAAATTAATGCCTATGCGCCGTTGCGGGTGGTCGAGGCGCTGCTCCCCAACCTTGCCGAAGGCAGCAAAATCGCCAATATCACTAGTCGAATGGGCTCAATTGCTGATAACGACTCCGGTGGGCGCTATGGTTATCGAGCCTCTAAAGCAGCGCTGAATGCGTTTGGTAAATCGCTGGCAGTAGATCTGAAGCCCAAAGGTATTGCGGTAGCCCAGCTTCACCCAGGCTATGTGCAAACACGCATGGTCAATTTTGGTGGATTAATAAGCCCGCAAGAAGCTGCTTTAGGGATTGCTGCCCGTATTGAAGCACTGACACTAGATAACAGTGGTGGGTTTTGGCATAGCAATGGGGAGCTTCTTTCCTGGTGATCGTTGCGGGACATGAAAAGCATCCTTTGGTTGCACCGTTGTCATTCGCCAGGATAGCGAATCGGTATCTACACTCGTAACTCCGATAATTGGTTCAAGGAGGAATGCGATGAAAATGTATTTACGTTTCGGCGCTATGATCGTGACGGCGACCGTGATCATGTTGGGGTTGATGTACCTGAACACTTACCAGCTAGACCATGTCACTTTCAGTGAAACTCGTACTTACATGGCTATTGTCATGGGGGCCACGATGGCAGTGGTCATGCTGGGTTTCATGCTTGATATGTACTCCAAAAAGGGCGTGAACCTGGCTATTTTGGTGGGCAGCATCGTGGTCTTTGCCGGGGCGCTGTGGCTGGTGCGTAGCCAGCAGACGGTGGATGATGTTTCCTATATGAAGGCGATGATTCCGCATCACTCTATTGCCATTCTGACCAGTGAGCGTGCTCAGATAACCGATCCCCGCGTACGTGAACTCGCCGACTCAATTATCGAGACCCAGCGGGAAGAGATCGCAGAAATGAAAGCATTAATAGCGGATCTTGAGGATGAGTAATAACGTTTAGTGAAACCGCTACTGGTGGGTAGGTTGGCACAAGATTATCGAAATTCAGTTGGCGGGTAGTCGGTCGGACATTGGCTTGGAAGGCGCCATGGCGGCGGTTCACGCATAGCGCTTCCAACTTTTATGTCGGCCGGTGCCCTGTCACTCCTCATCAATGATACTTTTAAAACCACCGAAAATGAGTCGCTTGCCATCAAACGGCATTGGATTAACATCCATCTGCAAGCGCGGGTCTTGCATGACCTTGGCCATTCCTTCATCACGGACGGCCCGCGATGGCCACTCTATCCAGGAAAAGATGATGCTTTCGTCATCCTTGCGTTTGACCGCCATGGAAAAGGAGGTCACTTCCCCTTCGGGAACATCGTCTTCCCAGCACTCCACGATCCGCAGTGCGCCGTGCTCCTTGAATACAACGGCCGCGGCACGGGCATGCTCAATAAACGCATCTTTATTAGCGCTGGGTACGGCAGCGACGAAACCATCTACATAAGGGTGTGTAAGCTTGCTCATGGCTGTTCTCCTATTACTGTTTTATTGTGCTTTAGGGGAGAGTTCTCGAACGGGGCGTACCTCAATGCTGCCCAGCCGGGCTGGTGGGATGCGGCTAGCCAGCTGCAGCGCCTCATTCAAGTCGTGGGCTTCGAGCAGGTAGAAGCCGGCCAACTGCTCCTTGGTTTCCGCAAAGGGACCATCGGAGATTAACGTCTCGCCATCGCGTACACGCACGGTGGTAGCGGTTTCTACTGGCTGTAACGCTTGTCCGGCTAGGTAGTGGCCGTTGGTGCTCAAGCGCTCTACCCCGGCGATACACTCATGATTGAGGTCTTGCCATGCCTGTTCGCTCATGGCGTTGATAATCTGCTCTTGGTAATACACCAGCGCAACGTACTTCATGGGGAGTCTCCTGGTTGGTCAGGGTAGTGACTCTCTTTAGTCGTTTGGCATCGTCTTGAATCGACATAGCCTAAGCATTTTTTTATGGGGAATTTTCGAGCTCTGCCAATCGCCTGTTCAAAAACCGTTTTTCTGGCTCCAGAGTGGCCAATAGTAACGCTTGCTGATAGGCGTTACGTGCGGCCTCATACTGGCCCTGGCGACGCAGCAAATCCGCTTTCGCAGCATGAAACAAATGATAGCGGGATATTTGCGGATGCTGAGCGATGTCGTCGAGTAACTGCAGGCCGGTCGCGGGAGCACCGTTCATGGCAATGGCCACCGCACGGTTCAATGCCAGAATCGGCGATGGAAAGCGTCGGCATAGGGCATCATAGAGCCTCACGATACGCCCCCAATCAGTGCGTTCAGCGATGCTAGCCTGGGCGTGTTCAGCGGCAATCGAAGCCTGAAGCGTATAGTAGCCAGCGGGGGTGAGTGCCAGTGCCTGTTCAAGCCACTTAATGCCGGTGTGGATGTCACGTTGGTGCCAGAGTCGCCTATCCTGAGCATCAAGGGTGATCAGCTCACCGGCGCTATTTTGACGGGCATCGCGCCGAGCATCGTTGAGCAGCATCAATGCCATCAGCCCAAACACCTCTCCCTGGGGCAGTAGCCGTGCCAGCTCATTGCCCAGTCGCATGGCTTCTTGGGTTAGGCTGATATCAACCACGCTGGTGCCCGTGCTGCGTGAGTAGCCTTCATTGAAGACCAGATAGATAACTTGGAGCACATCGGGTAGGCGCTCGGGTAATTCTTCCTGGGTAGGCACGGCATAAGGAATATGCGCATCGCGAATTTTACGTTTGGCTCGTACGATACGCTGAGCCAGCGTCGTAGGCTTCATCAGTAGCGCGCTGGCTACTTGCTCAGTGGTCAAACCGCATATTTCGCGAAGCGTCAGGGCAATCCGTGCTTCCATGCTCAAACTTGGGTGGCAGCAGGTAAATAGCAGCCGCAAGGCGTCGTCTTCGATAGCCGTTAGCTCAAGATCCAGCGTCTCTTCTGTAGGTAACCGCTCTGTGGGTAATAGCAAGTGAGCCCGACGGCGAGCAGTACTGCGTTGGCGGATTTGGTCGATTCCGCTGTGGTAGCCGGTGCGAATTAGCCATGCCGTGGGGTTATCAGGTTTGCCGTTAATTGGCCACTGTTGAACAGCCGCCATAAAGGCATCCTGCATGGCTTCTTCGGCCAGCTCAAACTCCCCCAGCAGGCGTATCAGTGTCGCCTGCACGCGCCGGGAGTGCTCACGATACAGGTCGTCAATGGATGCAGATTCAGTACTCATCAAGGGAGATCCGAAAGCTTTATCTCAAACGTAGTGCATGGTTTCTCCGTTGACTTGTTTTTTGGGAGGGAGGCGTTCAATCCCCTGTGCGTTTCCCCGTGGCGCTGTTGAAAGGATGCAGAGCATCGCGGGTTACAAAAAATCGCAGAGTTTCGCCTTCGGCTACCGGCGGCTGGCCCGACACGCGGATGACCGTGGGCTGGTCGCTATCAGCGAGGGTCACGTACAGGTGGCTTTCGGCACCGGCGGCTTCAAACAGCGCAAGCGTAGAGTCGACAGTTAGGTAAGGCGTAGTCGGCGGCGCCAGGTGCATATCGTCCGGTCGAATGCCGACGATATCGGTACCTTCGGGCAGGTTATCCAGCAGGCCGTTGGCACCCTGGGCTTTGAGGTAATCCACCGGCAGCATGTTCATGGCGGGCGAACCGATAAAGCCGGCCACGAACATGGTGGCAGGGCGGGCGTAGATCTCCATTGGCGTGCCCACTTGCTCAATCTGACCGGCGTTTAGTACCACTAAGCGATCGCCCAGGGTCATGGCTTCCAACTGATCGTGGGTCACATAGAGGCTGGTGGTTTTCAGTCGTCGCTGTAGTTGCTTGATCTCCACGCGCATCTGCACACGCAGTTTGGCATCCAGGTTGGAAAGCGGCTCATCAAGCAGGAAAGCCGCAGGCTCGCGCACCAGGGCGCGGCCCATGGCCACCCGCTGGCGCTGACCGCCTGAGAGCTTGCGCGGTTTGCGATCCAGAAAATCCTCTATTTCCAGCATCTTGGCGGCGACCTGAACGCGCTTATCAATCTCGTCTTTTTTGAAGCCGCGGTTTTTCAGGCCATAGGCGAGGTTGTTGTACACCGTCATATGCGGGTAGAGCGCATAGTTCTGGAACACCATGGCAATATCGCGCTCGGCGGGTTCGAGCTTATTCACCACCCGATCGCCGATGGTGAGCGTGCCTGCCGTGATGGTTTCCAACCCCGCTACCATACGTAGCAGGGTGGATTTTCCGCAGCCCGAAGGCCCGACCAGTACTACGAATTCACCGTCTTCAATGTGTAAGTCGATGCCTTTGACGGCGTGAACATCGCCGGTGTAGGTTTTTTTTAGGCCTTCCAAGGTAATACTGGCCATTCTTATTTCTCCGTCTCGGTCAGGCCTTTCACAAACAGGCGTTGCATAAACAGAATCACTAATACCGGTGGCAGCGCTGCCATCACCACTGCGGCCATCACCAGGTGCCATTGTGGGTTCTCTTCCGAGGTCATGCGCTGAATGCCCATCACAATGGTGGTGTAGTCGGGGTCGGTGGTGATCAGCAGCGGCCACAAATACTGGTTCCAGCCATAAATAAACATGATCACAAACAGCGCCGCGATGTTGGTTACGGAGAGCGGCATCAAGATGTCTTTAAAGAATTTGAACGGCCCGGCGCCGTCGACCCTGGCGGCTTCGAGCATCTCTTCGGGAATGGTCATGAAAAACTGTCGGAACAGAAAGGTCGCGGTGGCTGAGGCAATCAAAGGTATCGACAGCCCGGCAAAGCTATTGAGCATATTAAGGTCCGCGACCACCTGAAAGGTGGGGATAATGCGCACCTCAACCGGCAACATCAGGGTGACGAAGATCAGCCAGAAGAAGAACATCCGAAAACGGAAGCGGAAGTAGACAATCGCAAAGGCGGAAAGTAGCGAAATGGACAGCTTTCCCACGGTGATGGTCATGGCCATCACAAAGCTGTTCCAAAGCATCAGCGCGGCAGGCGGGGAGTTCGCTGACGATATGCCCGATTGCCACATCTGGGTATAGTTTTCGATCCCATGGCTGCCGGGCAGCAGCGGTAGGGTGCCACGCATTAACTCACCCGGCGCCTGGGTCGAGGCCACCAGGGCGATATAAACCGGAAAGACCACCAGCGCGACGCCGATGATTAACACGGTATGGGCGAAAAAATTGGCCCATGGGCGATTTTCAACCATGACAACACTCCAACGAGGCCGATTTAATAGTACGTTTGTTAATAGTTCACGCGCCGCTCAATAAAGCGGAACTGAATCACCGTGAGCACCACTACAATCACCATGAGAATCACCGACTGAGCTGCGGAAGAACCCAAATTGAGGCCTACAAAGCCATCAGCGTAAACCTTGTAAACCAAGATATTGGTCGACTGAGCCGGTCCGCCTTGGGTAGTGGCGTGGATAATGCCGAAGGTGTCGAACATGGCGTACACCACGTTAACCACCATCAAGAAGAAGGTCGTGGGAGAAAGCAGTGGAAAGATAATCGTCCAGAAACGCTTAGTGGGGCTGGCGCCGTCAATTGAGGCTGCCTCAATGAGCGATTGCGGAATAGACTGTAGACCCGCCAAAAAGAACAGAAAGTTGTAAGAGATTTGCTTCCAGGCCGCGGCAAGAATGACCAGCAGCATGGCGTCGCTGCCCGAGTTACGGTGATTCCACTGGTAGCCGACCATTTCCAGCATATAGGGCACGATGCCGATGGAAGGGTTGAAGATAAACCACCACAAAACACCGGCAATCGCAGGCGCAATGGCGTAAGGCCAAACGAGGAGCGTGGTGTAGGTGCTGCGTGAACGAATCATCCGGTTCACAGTGCTAGCCAGCAGTAGCGCCACCGACATTGATACCAGCGTGGTGCCAACAGCGAATATGGCGGTCACCGACATCGAATTGAGGTAGCTACCGTCGCGAAACAGACGGGCAAAGTTTTCCAGGCCCACAAACGTAGAGCGCAGCCCAAAAGCGTCTTCACGCAGTAGCGATTGGTACAGCGCTTGGCCCGCAGGCCAGATAAAAAAGATCAGAGTAACAATTACCTGGGGCGCCAGCAGTGCGAAAGGCAGCCATCGCCCTGGAAACGTCATGCGTTTAGTTTGCATGGGCAGCTCGCATGTAAACGAAATCGCCGCCTACCCTAAGGGCAGGCGGCGAAGTGAGTGCTTATTTACTGATTGGCGGATTCAAAGTCACGCAGCAGCGCATTGCCGCGTTCTACCGCGTCGTCTGCGGCTTCCTGACCTGATTTACCACCGGTCATTACGGCTTCCATCTCTTCGGAAATGATGTCGCGAATCTGTACGAAGTTACCAAAACGAAGGCCTTTCGAGTTCTCGGTCGGCTCGTTGAGCGTCATTTGCTGCAGAGAAATATCCGCACCGGGGTTCTCTTCGTAGTAACCCTGCTCTTTGCTCAAATCCCAAGCGGCTTGGGTGATGGGTAAGTAGCCGGTCTGCTGATGCCACTCTGCCTGTACTTCAGGCTGAGAGAGGTACTCAAAGAAAGCGGCAACCGCTTCATACTCTTCATCACTGTGGCCTTGAAGTGCCCAGAGCGTAGCGCCACCGATAATCGAGTTCTGCGGTGCGCCTTCTACGTCGTCGTAGTAGGGTTGCATGCCAAAGCCGACTTCAAATTCTGAGTTGGCGGCGACATCGGCGCGGGAAGCTGAAGAGCCAAAGAAAATCGCACAGTCCTGGGAATAGAACATCGGCTCTGAATCCGGACCGGTGCCGGGGCCTGCCCAGCGGTAAATGTTCTCTTCCTGCCAGTCGTGTAGGTTATCCCAATGGCGGGCGACCAGCTCATTGTTGAAATTTAGCTCGGTCTCCATGCCGCCAAAACCGTTTTCCAATGTGCCGAGCGGCGAGTTATGCATGGCGGAGAAGTTTTCCAGCATTACCCAGCTAGGCCAAGACGAAGTGAAACCGCAGCTAGCCGCCCCGGATTCGACGATTTGACGAGAGGCCTCGGCCAGCGCTTCCCAGGTTTCGGGCGGCTGTTCAGGATCGAGGCCCGCTTCCTCAAATACGTCGCGGTTGTAGTACATAATCGGCGTAGAAGAGTTGAACGGGAAAGAGAGCATGTTGCCATTGGTATCGGTGTAATAACCGACCACGGCGGGCAGGAAGGCCTCATTATCGAAAGCGCGACCGTGCTCTTCCATCAGTTCATATACTGGGTAGATGGCGCCTTTGGCGTTCATCATGGTGCCGGTACCAACTTCAAACACCTGCAGGATATGTGGCTGTTCGTTTGCACGGAAAGCGGCAATGGCACCGGTCATGGTTTCGGCATAGGTGCCGCGGTAGCTGGGCGTGACCTGGTACTCGTCTTGGGACTGGTTAAAATCCTCGGTGATGCCTTCAAGGATTTCACCGAGCTGGCCGCCCATGGCGTGCCACCAGCTAATTTCCGTGGCGGCCTGGGCGGATAGACTTAGGCTGGCAGTCGCCACCCCAACAGCAAGCGCGTGCAGTGATAAACGAGACATAACAGCTCCTTGTGGGCCTGAACTTAATCAGGTGTGCAGTGTGTTATTAAGTTTTATTGGATGCACTGAACAGTAGAAAGTGACGATGACGTTTTGATGAATGCGAGGTGAACACGCGATGACATTCACGGCTAATGACGGGGAGTAGGCGAAGTATCGGGAGGGTGTTAGGGTTAGCGGTAAGCTACTTTTAAAAAGCTGTTGCTGAAAAGCTATTTTGGAAAGAGAACATAATGCCTCACGCTATCGCTCTACTCGAAAAACTGGTTGCCTTTGACACCACCTCCAGCGAATCCAACTTGGCGCTGATTGAGTATGTTGAAGGCTATTTGGCCGAGGTTGGCGTTAGCGCCGAGCGGGTGATGAGCCCCTGCGGCACCAAGGCCAATTTGATTGCAAGAATCGGCCCAGATGCCCCAGGTGGGGTAATGCTTTCCGGGCATACTGATGTGGTCCCGGTGGCAGGACAGCCTTGGTCGAGCGATCCCTTCACCCTGCGCGACGGTAATGATGGACGGCTCTACGGGCGGGGTACCTGCGATATGAAAGGTTTTATCGCCTGTGTCTTGTCGATGGTGCCTAACTGGGTGAAAGCGCCTCTGCAGCAGCCCATTTATCTTGGCTTCTCTTACGATGAAGAGATCGGCTGCGTGGGTGCGCCCAGCCTTATTAAGCGCTTTTACGAACACTACTCCACCACCGCCCATGTGATTGTTGGCGAGCCCACCAGCATGCAACCTGTGGTCGCGCAGAAAGGCGCTACCAACCTGCGCACTACGGTGACTGGCCAGGAAGCTCATAGCAGCCAGGTGAATCAAGGCACCTCAGCCATTCACGTGGCGGCAAGACTCGTCACCTTTATTGAAGACACCATGGCGGCGTTGGTCGAAGAGGGGCGAGTTGATGAAGCCTTTAACGTGCCTCACACCAGCCTACATGTGGGCAAAATCAAAGGCGGAACGGCCATCAATATTATGGCGCGGGAGTGTCAGTTCGAGTGGGAAATTCGCCACCTGCCGACCGACACCTTCGATGAGATATACGCGCGCTTTGAAACGTTTTGTGAGCAGCTAACCGGCGAGCTCAAGGCCAAAGGCAAGCACGTTGACATCACCACTGAGCCCCTTAACGTCACAGTGCCGGGGTTGGCGGATCGCGATAACGACCGAGTACTTAGCTTAGCTAAAGACCACTTGCCCGCCGTTTGCTGTAACCATGCAGTGGCTTACGCTACAGAAGCGGGGCAGTTCCAGGGCCAGGGCTTACAAACCATTATTCTCGGTCCTGGCAGCATTGCCCAGGCGCATCAGCCCGATGAGTATATCGATATTGAACAGCTCGAAGCGTGCGAAGCATTTCTAACCAAGATGGGCAAAGCGCTCGAAAAGCCCGCTGACGCTGGCTAAAAACCGCCCAATAGCCACACAAAAACATCCCACCCGGTTAAAGGGGTGGGATGTTTGGCGTTACCATTTCAGTGCTGAGGATGTTGTTCAAACAGCTCAGCTTTTGCATGGCGCATCACATCTTCGCACGCCTGCTGTTGGGCTAACTGCGTCAACAGGCGCTGAGTTACTTCGAAGCCCTTGCCTAAGCAAGTGTCCACTTCCTGTGGGCTAACGGCTGGCGTCACGCGGTAATCGATTTTTACCGTGCGTCCGCCACCTTCCAGTCGATCCGCAACTCCCCTGAGCCGCCACGCGATTTTCTCTTTCCAAGTTGCTGATTCTTCCGCGCCTTCGTTTACGCTAAACGTGCACTGCCATTCCGGTTTAAAGACCTTCATAGGAGAACCTCCAAAAATTTTGGAAAGAATGATCAATCGTGATTCGTACTCCGTCGTCTGAATGTATTGCCCCACTACTATATACCTAACGTGGCATGAAAATCGAAACAATAGTGATACACGTCGGGCGACGCGCATAGAATGTATCGGTTAGGCTATAGAAGAGATGGCTAAAGAGCGTAGGTTATGACCCGCACGACTGATGTAAGTTGCCCCTGTGGTAGCGATTTAATGCTGACTATTTGCTGTGGCCGTTATCATCAAGGCGAGATAGCGCCTACCCCTGAAGCGTTGATGCGATCTCGCTATTCGGCCTTTGCATTAGGCTTAAGCGACTATCTGTTGGCCACGTGGCACCCCACCACACGGCCAGCTGAACTTGGGCAGGATCCCGATACTGAGTGGAAGTCGCTAACCATTGTCTCAGCAGAGCCACCGCTTGGAGATAGCGGCTATGTTCATTTTAAGGCCTATTTTTATGAACGAAGGCGAGAGCAAAAAGGGTGGCATGTATTAGAGGAGGTTTCCCGCTTCGTTAAAGAGCAGCAACGTTGGTGGTATATCGATGGCACCCCGACGCTTACCCGCGAAAAGCCACGCCGAAACGACCCGTGCTTATGTGGTAGCGGGCGTAAATTGAAGGTATGTTGCGGTGAATAGTGGCATTGCCCAGCCTGGGAAAGCCGAACCTCAGTGGTATCTCTATTTGCTGGAGTGCCAGCGCGGTACTTACACAGGCATTACCAATAACCTCGCGAAGCGCTATCAAGCCCACTGCACGGGCAAAGGGGCGCGTTATACCCGCGCTAATCCGCCCATTGCGCTGCTGGGCGCCGAGCCGTTTGAAGACCGCGCCGCTGCCAGCCGAGCTGAGTATCAGTTAAAGCAGCAAACGCCGAGCCAAAAACGCCGCTGGGCCAAACAGTGGCCTATTCAGTTAGATGCCCATTAAGGAGTCGGAATGCTGACGTTTTATTCAGAGGACAGCCGCTTACGACAAGCGCGCACAGAGCTACATGACGGCGCGTTGGTCACCCCGTTTGAGTGCCCGGAACGCCTGGATTTAGTGCTAAAGCATCTCCGCCATTCTGGGCTTGGCGATATTCGAGCGCCCGCCGCCTACGGGCTGGCACCGGTGCTGGCGGTGCATGATAAGGCGTACGTGACGTTTCTAGCCAACTGTTGGAAAGAGTGGCAAGCGGCTGGGCATGAGGGTGAGGCGATTCCCAATATTTGGCCCGCCCGAACCATGCGGGGGGATCGCATTCCGCAATCTGTTAGCGGTCAGCTAGGCTATTACGCGCTGGCAGCAGAAACGTCCATTTCAGAAGGTACCTTTGAAGCCGCGATGGCGAGTAAAGACGTGGCGTTGGGTGCGGTAGAGCATACGCTACAAACCGGCGAACCCAGTTTTGGCCTGTGCCGACCGCCAGGCCACCACGCCGCGTTTGATCAGTTCGGCGGGTACTGCTTTTTTAATAACGCCGCTATTGCCGCCCAGCGGGCGCTGGATGCAGGCAAGCGCCGGGTCGCCATTCTTGACGTCGATTTTCACCACGGCAATGGTACCCAGCAGATTTTCTACAAGCGTGACGATGTTCTATTTATCTCATTACACGGAGACCCTGAGGTAACCTTTCCGTATTACTTGGGCTACGCTGATGAAAGCGGCGAAGGTAAGGGCGAGGGCTTTAATATTAATTACCCGTTGCCGCCCGGTACCAGCGTGACCACATGGATGGCCACACTGGAGCAGGCGTTGGCGCAGGTGAAAGCCGCTGAGTGCGAGTGTTTAATCGTATCGCTAGGGGTCGATATCTTTGAGGGCGACCCGATAAGTGCCTTCACTTTTACCAGCGCGGACTTCACTCTGTTAGGTGAACGTTTGGCGCAAGCGGGTTTGCCCTGTGTGTTTCTGATGGAAGGAGGCTATGCGGTAGATGAAATCGGTGTCAATGTAGTCAATGTGTTACAAGGTTTTAAACAGGCGCTATAAAACGGCCTGGAACTACATTTAAATAAGGATAAAGGTTAACCGTGACAGCGGCCCCTAAATCGGGCAGGCTATTGCCCTTTCAACGGGCAGGGAGCTCAAGCGTGGCAGTGTATGGTGGAATTCAGGCACATGAATTGGAGCGTTGGCTTAATGCGTTAACCAACGCCGCCTATGACCGACGCTGCCCGCTGGTAAAAGTACACGGGGGCAATGCCCGTGCGCGTACTGCCCGCCAAGATCTGCTTCATTTGGCGAACAACTACCGCTGCGGCGACTCTAGCCGCGAGGAGAGCGCCGCCGAACTAGGCCGCTGGTGCCAAACCTACCTTTCAGAAGCGGAATGGTATGTGCTAGTGGGTACCCGCCAAGCGCCTGTGCCAACCCAAGGCACAGAAGCATTAAGCGAAGAAGAGCGAAGCCTTACCGTGCTCAAGCAGCACCGGGTGGGGTAAAAGCGCTTTCATAGCCAAGCCCGTTAATCCCCATGACGGCAAAACGATAGCACTGATACAATGGATAAATGAACAGTGCTTTCGATACGCCTACCGCCTCGCTCGATGATCCCTACTATTACCTGACGAACTTTCGCTTCGTTTTGGCTTGGGTCGGGGAACGCCATGCTGATCTGCTTTCGGCAGACGAGCGCGACTTTCTTGAACAGTTTGAAAGCTTGCCGCAGGCCTCTCAAGCGCTTCTGGTGCGCATGGCCATGCGTAAAGGTGAGCTGTTTAGGCTCAGCAAATTAAGCTATACCGAGGTAGGTGACAGCGCTGAGGCGATAGTGCCACTGATCGCGCTGGGCTGGGTCGATAATGATCCGACGCTTAGCGTCGATGAGCTATTTAACCAGCTGCGACTCTCCGAGCTTCGCCATATTTTAGCCGATGAGATACGCGCCACTGGGCTGAGCGTGTCTAGCGCTAAAACTATGCTCTACGACACTTTAACGAGCCAACTGACACACACCGCACCCTTACAAGCATGGTGGCCTGATTCCAGCGATCAAATCGTGCGTCTCAAGGTAATGGAGACCTGCGACCGGCTGCGGCTGATGTTCTTTGGCAACCTGCGTCAGGACTGGGCGGAGTTCGTGTTGACCGAGCTGGGGCTGCAACGCTTTGAGACGGTACCCTTTACGCTGCGCTCTCGCGCATTCCAATCGCGCCAGGAAGTGGATACCTACTTAGCGCTCCATCAACTGCGTCAACGTCTTGATGCAGGGGAGTTGCCCACCGATCTACATATTGAGGTGCCACCGCGCGCGAATAACCGCTGGCTCGCTACGCGGCGTGCACGGTTACTGCTGCAGTTGGGTCGAGAGGCAGAGCGTAGCGGAGATGCAGCGCTGGCGCTGACGCTTTATCACGATTCGGGCAGCAGCGAAGCGCGGATACGCCAGCTTCGGGTGTTGGAAAGGCAGGGCGAGCACCAGGCTGCTTTTGAATTGGCGAGCAAGGCACTCAATAGCAGCCCCAATGAGACAGAGCACCAAGCGCTGTCGCGGCTGCTACCACGCTTGCGGCGACGGCTTAAACTGCCTGCTTCGCCGAGTGACCCGGAGCCCGCCCATGAGCGTTGGGACTTGCAATTGCCTGGGCCGCAAAGCGTTGAGCGCGCCGTGGCTCAGACTCTCGGTGAACCCCAGGCACCCGTCTGCTATGTGGAGAACAGCCTGATCACGGGGCTGTTTGGCTTGCTCTGTTGGCCGGCAATCTTCGCACCACTGCCGGGCGCTTTCTTCCACCCTTTTCATAATGGCCCTGCGGATTTATATCGCGACGATTTTGTGGCGCGTCGGCGTGACCTTTTCGATGCGTGCCTAGCGCGCTTGGAAGACGGCAGCTACCGCGAAGTCATTCAGACGACTTGGCGCGAGAAAGCGGGCCTTGCCTCGCCGTTTGTTCACTGGGTAATCGTTGATGAGGCGCTCATTGAGCTCGCGCTGGCATGTATCCCACCTGAGCACCTACGGCACTGTTTTGAGCGGCTGTTGGGTGATCTGAAAGCCAACCGGGCAGGGCTGCCGGACTTGATTCAGTTTATGCCTGACGCGCCGGCTGGCGAACCGCGCTACCGGATGATCGAAGTCAAAGGCCCCGGTGATCGGTTGCAGGATAACCAGCGCCGCTGGCTGACATTTTTTCACCGTCATGAGATGCCCGTCGCAGTGTGTTACGTGCGCTGGGTCACCAGCGACGAGCTTGAGGTATGAGTACGACCTATCGCGTGGCGGTGCGGGCATTGTGTGATTTCACTGCCCGTGAAGGGGATCTCGATCATCGCTTTACCCCAGCGCCCAGCGCGCGGGAAGGCATCGAAGGGCTCTCCCTTGTCGCTAGCCGACGCGGAGCAGACTATATTGCCGAACTTCCGCTGTCGGGTGTCTTTGAGGGAGTGGTCGTCACGGGCCGAGCGGATGGTTTTGACCCCGTGGCTAATCGCCTGGAAGAGATTAAAACCCATCGCGGCAGCTTGGAGCGCATGGCCGCTAATCAGCGTGCGCTGCACTGGGCGCAGGTGAAAGTGTACGGCGCACTGCTATGTGCAGAGCGAAGCCTGGAGCAGATAACCTTAACGCTGGTTTACCTGGATATCGCCAGTGGCAAAGAGACGCTATTGAATCAAGAGGCCAGCGCCGTCGAGCTGCAGGCGTTCTTTGCCACCCAGTGCCGCCGCTTTCTTGCCTGGGCGAAACAGGAGGCAGACCATCGTCAACGCCGAAACGCATGTCTACAAACTCTGCGCTTTCCCCATGCCGCCTTTCGCCCCGGGCAGCGTGAACTCGCCGAAGACGTTTACAAAGCCGCCAGCACTGGGCGCTGCCTGCTTGCTCAAGCGCCCACTGGCATTGGTAAAACGCTGGGCACGCTGTTCCCCATGCTTTTAGCGATGCCGCGACAGCAGCTGGATCGCATCGCTTTTCTGACCATGAAAACCCCCGGCCGTCGTTTGGCGTTGGATGCTCTCGCCACGCTGCGCGCCAGCCAGAGCGATGAAGTCCAGCCCTTGCGTGTGCTTGAGCTGGTGGCGCGTGATAAGGCCTGCGAATACCCCGATCGCGCCTGCCATGGCGAGTCTTGCCCGCTAGCTGCCGGTTTTTATGATCGCTTACCTGCTGCCCGTCAAGCGGCGGTGGACCAGGGGTGGCTGGATCGCGAAGCGCTGCGCGAGGTGGCATTGGCCCATAATGTTTGCCCCTATTATTTCGGCCAGGAACTAGCGCGCTGGGCGGATATGATCGTCGGTGACGTTAACCACTGGTTCGATAGCCACGCCCTGCTGCACGGTTTGGCCCAGGCCAACGATTGGCGAACGGGCGTACTGGTCGATGAAGCGCATAATCTGGTGGAGCGTGCCCGCGGCATGTACAGCGCTGAGCTCGATCAGCAACGCTTCAATCGGATACGCCGGTCATCACCCAAAGCGCTTGCCGGGCCTTTGGGGCGCTTAGCCCGCCAGTGGCAAAATGTGGTTAAAGACGCGGATCTGGAAAATGAGGGTGGTCAGGGCAAGCCAGCCTACCGACTGCTAACGGCACTGCCCGATAAGCTCGTGGCCGCCGCTCAGCAAGTAGGGTCTGCCATCACTGATTATCTTGGCGAGCACCCCGAGCAAACCAGTTTTGAGCTTCAAGAACTGCTGTTTGAGGCGCTGGCGTTTTGCCGCTTGGCAGAGCGCTTTGGTGAGCACTCGTTGTGTGATATTACACGCCATGGCCGCGGGCGAGCAGTGCTCGGGTTGCGCAACCTGATACCCGCCGACTTTCTGGCCGCACGGTTTAACGCCGCGCACTCAGTGGTGCTGTTTTCAGCCACATTAAATCCCGCTCACTACTACCGGGATCTATTGGGTTTGTCGGAGAATACGCCCTGGCGCGAGGTTGTTTCTCCTTTCTCAGCGCGCCAGCTTGAAGTGCGTATTCGCAGCGATATTTCGACCCGCTTTCGTGATCGAGAGGCGTCGATTGAGCCGATGGTGGCGACCATAGCGCAGCAGTATCAGCGCAAGCCAGGCCACTACTTGGCGTTCTTCAGCAGCTTTGTCTACCTGGAAGCCGTGCTGAACCACTTTCGCGAGGCGCACCCAGGCGTGCCCGTTTTCAGCCAAATCCGTGGCATGCCCGAGGCAGCGCGGGAGGCGTTTCTAGCGCGCTTTACGCCCGGCGGAAAAGGCATCGGCTTTGCGGTGTTGGGCGGCGCCTTTGCAGAAGGCATCGACCTGCCCGGCGACCGATTGATCGGAGCCTTTATCGCCACCTTGGGACTACCGCCGTTTAACGACTTTAACGAAGCGCTGAAAGCACGGCTAAACGCGCGCTTTGGTAAAGGTGATGATTACACTTACCGCATTCCCGGCATGATAAAGGTGGTGCAGGCCGCAGGGCGAGTGATTCGCAGTCCTGAAGATGAGGGCGTTGTGGTATTAATGGATGATCGTTTTGCCCAGGCCAGCGTGCGCTCGCTATTGCCAAGCTGGTGGTCGCTGGGAAATCCCAACCCATAATTTAGGACCCTGTCGCGAGCTATGACAGATTTACTCTGGTACCAGTATGCGCTGATCGGACTGATATTTGCCTGGAGCGGTTTTGTGCGCACCAGCCTAGGGTTTGGAGGCGCTGTGCTGGCGCTGCCGTTCCTACTGCTAGTGACAAACGAACCTCTGGTGTTCTTACCGATTATTGCTATTCATCTACTGATTTTCTCCAGTTGGATTGCCTGGAACGGCCATCGCCAACTGCAGAAAGAGGGCGTGGGAACCGATTCCCCTGAGAGCAATATCGATTGGAGGTACCTATTCAAAGCCCTGAAAATCATGATCATCCCCAAGCTGATTGGGGTGGTGGGGCTGTTAACGCTGCCCGCTCAGGTCATGACCAGCATTATTTTCGGCATTGTGTTCATTTATGCCCTTGGCTACGTCCTCAACAGACCGTTCAAGAGTAAAAACAAATATGTCGACTACGTGCTACTGGCGCTCGGGGGCTATGTCAGCGGTACTTCACTGATTGGCGCGCCGCTAATTGTGGCGGTATTCGCTGCTCATGTGGCCAAGGAGCAGCTACGGGATACCATGTTTGTGCTGTGGTTTATTCTGGTGGTCATCAAGATGGTCTCGTTCCTGATTGCAGGCGTAGACCTCCAACTTATCCACCAGCTGTGGCTGTTGCCCTGTGCATTCATTGGTCACTTGGCGGGCGAGAAAGCCCACCGCTATATGCTGAAAGCGGACACCGGGCTATTTTTTCGCGTGCTGGGCGCAGTGCTGATTCTGGTCAGTGTCGTTGGGTTGATTCACCCGCCCGCATGAATCCAGGCGGCGTACTCGCCGCCTGTTAAAGTTGGCTGTCTGCCTTAAGCGTCGTCTTGCCCAGGACGATCAGGACGACGGCCAGCAGTCCGCACACCACTGCCATGCCGGTAAACACATTGCGCAGCGACTCCAGCCAGATGACCGCCGGGGCGACCACCACCGGGGAGACAAACTGGCCGAAAAAGAAGGTCGAGGTAAAACCGCCAAACACCCGGCCGCGCACCCGCTGCGGGGTGATCCGCATCAACCACGTGGTGGTATTCGGCATAAAGGCGCCAAGGCCAAAACCGGAAATGGCCGCGCCGACAATGGCCATGGCGTAGCTTTGGGTGAAGCCGACGATTAAAAAGCCGGTCGCCGCCAGCAAGAACCCTAAGACATAGATCGTCATCACCGACAGAAACGGTTTGTAGTAGCCGTAGCCAAAGGCAACGATGCTAGCCGTTAGCGCTGACATAGAGAGTGCAATGCCTATCGCTACACCGCTGATTTGCCCCTGTTGTGAGAGCAGAAAGGGCAGTTGCGCTGGGAACATATAAAACATCGCCATACTGATCATGGCGATCAGATAGGCAATGCCGGTACGCATAAAATCTACCTTCACCGGCGCACTGCTTGCATCACTGCCGACTCCATCGCTGGACTTGGGCTCTTGTAGTATTGCCCAGGCGTAAGGCAGTAAAAGTACGCCGGTTAAGTAGAGTAAAAACGGGCCGCGCCAGCTCCAGTCAGAAAGGAGTCCGCCAAGGTTGATAAAAATAACCCCGCCCAACGCCATGCAGCTACTTTGCAAGCCCAGGAAGCGCACCCGCTCGGTACCATCGAAGTAATCCCCCACCAGCGTAGTACTAATGCTGAGGATGCCCGCCACGGCAATGCCCATCAGTGCCCGTGAACTTAACAACAAATCCACACGATCAATAAAAAAGCCTGATACCCCAGCAAAGCCATAGATACACAGCATCATTAGAAGCAGTTTCTTGCGCCCAAAACGGTCGGCGAGATAACCCATTAATGGACTGAAAAGCGTAATCATCAGCGCTGGAATGGTCAGGATCAGTTGAATGATCACTTGGGGCTGGGCGGGGAAGTGGCGGCTAATACCCGGCAGCGCAGGCGCAATAATCGCCCCTGACATCACGGTCATGGTGCTGGCAAAAAGGAGGACGGCCTTAATGTGTGTTAGTTGGCTAATGGTCTTTTTTCCATATCAAAAGAAGGGAAAGGATTTAAAGCACAAACGACGATCGTAGCATAGTTGTTAGCAGGCTAGGTATCTGCTTTCGTGAACTAAACTACTCGACAAGGCCAACAGTTGCCCGCTTTCAGCGACAGTCTTGCCTTGAAAAGATAGTTGGAAAGAGGAGTTGCGCTTCTCATACTGGCTTTAAAAATGGGGGCTAAAAGTAAATTTAAAGTGGTTAAAGAGCAGTACTATCGTTGATCTAATAGGTTTGTTGGAGTCGATCTGTTATAGCTGGATACAAAGCACCGTAGGGGGCAGATGTCGTGACGTTTTCGTCGAATGATAATTCCGACCCACTAGCGCAGATTCTGCCAGTGGCGGCCCATCTGTTTGATAATAGTGGCGCAGCAATTTCCCTGTTCGATAATCAGGACTGGTTGCTTTATGGTAATGCCCACTACTACGACCTGATCTGCTATCCGCAGGGAGCACACCTCTCTTGGCCGGATATTGTGCGTGACAACTATTCCCAAGGCCATGGGCTGATTGCTGAGACAGATGATATTGAGTTCTGGATTCAGGCGGCGTTAGCAAAGCGTCGCACACGAACCTACCGCCAGTTTGAAATTGACGCATGGGATGGCCGCTGGCTGTTGATGACGGAAACGCTGGTTCCTGAGATAGGTCTACTAGGTATTGGTGTTGATATCACTCAGGCTAAGAACATGACGACTGCTTTAAAACAGGAGTACCAGAATGCGCTGATCACGGCGGAAACTGATCTACTTACTGATATGGGCAATCGCCGGGCGTTAGAGCGTTTGAGTAATATTCTGTTGAGTAAGGGGCGCCATTTTTAGGTAGCAGCCTTGATGATCGATATTGATCAGTTCAAACCCTACAACGATACCTTGGGGCATTTTCAGGGTGACCTTTGTTTACAGCAGGTGGCACAGGTGATTCAAAGCAGCCTCAAAGTGGGTGAGACCTATCCGATAAGGCTGGGTGGTGACGAATTCCTGGTACTGATGCTGGGTGTGCCCATGTCACTAGCTCAGCAAGTGGCCCACAGAATCAGAAACGGTGTGCATAAAAGTGCTATCCCCCACCCAGTGACAAGTTCGGGACTAGTTACTCTAAGTATGGGGCTTGCCAGCAGGGAAATTGCAGATCCGGAAAGTCTTTCATTGCTGCTCAAGGACGCCGACGATGCGCTTTATCAGGCTAAGCGGAGTGAGCGGGATCGTATTAGCGGCCCACAGGGATGTTCTGAAAGTTAGGGGCAGCTCAGATGTTACTATCACGCGAGGGGGGTGTTGGATAGTGTAGACCTGCATTAAGCAATAAGCCCTTAGTCAGTGGCGATGACTAAGGGCTTATTTGTTTTAGCGCTTTTTGCCTTTCCCTCCGCTCGGCTTGCTAACCGTTTGAACGAACGTTGTGCTTGGCTTTGCCTTCACTTCCTTGTCTGAGATAAAGCGGCTAGTTTTCGCACTTTTGTTGACAGTCGTTTTCGTCATGCTGAATGCTCTCATGGCCTATATGTTGTACTTCGTTGTGGGGTAAAATACTTTATATAGTGTTATTCGTGGTGTTGGTCAAGGTTGAATCTGGTGTGACTACACATACCAGATTTGAGAGGGTTCGTGGTTCTAGAAGGAGTAATCAATGCTGAGGTTAGATGGGTTGAAGCTAAATGATGGCAAGCTGATGCTTAAGCGGGTGCCTTCTTTGCCGCCTTCTGAGCGGGTGGAATTCTTGGTAAATGCCAATCAAGATGCTCAAATGACGCCTGTTTCACCTGCCTACCTAGCAATGGGCTTTCCGGCCGGTGTGTTTACCCGTGCTTTTGAAGAGCGGCATTACCTGGATATGATTATGTGTGAAGCTGCTATTGATCATGAAACGAAAAAGCTGTTTGAAAGCCCACGTATAGAGGATCTGGCCAGAGGCTATAGTGTGCAGGATGAGTTAGAACGCCAGCAGAACCAGCAAGACGAGATAATGCGTGCGACTTTGGGAAATACAGGATTTAGAGAATATGAAAAACAGCACGCTGATTTGTATAAGGGTTTGGGCATAGGTGGCGGGCACACGATTTCAGACGAGATCGAGCGACAAGATGAAGAGTTTAAAAAGCAGTATGGTTGGGGGGCTAGCAACAGCGTTCAGGATGAGATTGAGCGCTTACAAGCGGGCTCTGTTAATAGCTTCTTAGGGGGTGGTGCTGCTGCAAGTGCTTTTGAGGAGATGGAACGCCTACGAGCGGAGTCCGAGAATAGATTAGGGTTAGGCGCTGCCGGAAGTGCTTTCGATGACATGATCCGGCAGCGAGCAGAATTTGACAGCAGCATAGGGGCGCATACTGCCCGCGGTGCACTTGAAGCAATGGAGAAGCAGCAAAAAGAGTTTGAGAGAAGTTTAGGAGCTGGAAATGGTGGGGGAGAATTAGAGAATGCTATAAGAGATCAGATGAATTTAAATATCAATCCTTTTGATACTCTTATCAATAAAGAGGTAAATCGTGGGGACGGAGAGGGCTTCCATACACCTTTTAAGAAAAGCATCTTTGATCTTCCACCTCCTGAAATTCCGCCTTTGCCTAAATTTGATCAACCAAAGCTCGATAAAACGGACGCGGTGAAAGAGGAGGAACATAAAAAACATATTGAAACGCTTGCGGCTTGGTGCGTATTCCGGCGAACGTGACCGGTCATTCCGGTGATCGTGACCGATTTGCACACGGCCTTCACGCTGGAGAGAGTTTTGTACGCTGAGCGGTCACGATGGGTCAACCGATTCCGTTTTTTGTGCGTTGGTTTTTCTCAGTGATTCCCCTTTCAGATTGAGTCGGTGAGCGCCGTGC